>CAMBRI010000022.1 GCA_945870205.1 Sulfuritalea hydrogenivorans sk43H
TGGTGAAAATCGGAAGCTGCCGTTCGCCGCCAACCCCTAAATTGGGAAAGCGGCCATTCGCTATGCGTTGGCGATATTCTTGCTCCGAAGGCCGCAATGCAGCGATAAGAGACGCTCGGCTCAGGAACCTCACCGAGTGCTGCCGGCCATTACCTGCCGGTCGGAAAGTTGCTCCCATTGCCGCCATTCAACCTGGGTTGTTCTCCATAGCAGCCATTCAATCGGCACCATTAATTTCTGCGATCTGAACTTCGGCTATCCAGTGAAATCGGCAATTGCCGATGCCTTCAGCATGCGTTTTGAGGGGTGAAATCCTAACAACTCACAGCCGCGAACTGATATTACGCTCCCCACGTTGCCCATACCCACGTCTCTGACCAGCTCCTGACGACAGTACCACCCCCGTCTGCTTTCAAAGCACCATTGAGGTCGTCCAGAGTAACTCTCGATGGCATGACCACCATCCCATCCTTGTAAAGCGCCCCATTTAGTTTGGTGACGGCTCGGAAGAGCGCTTCCATATCTCCTTCTAGCGAGACGAAATACATCCGTACCGGTTCCCAAGGGAACGACAACAATTCGACATACTGCGCATCAGATGGGGGATGGAAAAGCCACGAGCCGTTCGCGTTGCTGGGCGGATTCTTATAGGTGGAGGGCTCTGGCGGATAGAGTTCCCGCGGATAGTGAATGACTACCTTTGGCAGAAACCGCCTAAACAGTTCTTTGACCCCTAACTCGTCGGTGACATAGTGGGTGATGCCAGCAAGCTCTGCAGCGCGGACCATTTGCCAAAGATAGCTACCGGATTGGCCCAGCTCATCTTGGTAGGGACACGGTTCGACCGTCTCGTTGTGGGCCGGCATAAAGATGACATCATCGTACTGTATCCCGCATTTTCTAAGCAACTGGATATTGCTCGACCTCGCTTCTGGCGAGCGGGAGACGATGACGATAACTCGGCCACCCGTTTTTTTGATTTTGGCAGCGAGTGCCGAGAAGAAGGGCGGATCAGTGGCTATCGTGACGACCATGTCGAGGCCGATGCAAGTGGCCGGCGACAGGGGGATTTCGGCTAGTGGCTGAAGCATGATCCGAAGGGATGTCAGGTTAAGGAGTTCTGCAGTACCGTAACAAACCGCTTACCACACCGGTTCCTATGCGAGCGAATAGCGCGAAGAGGCAGCCTTTGACAATTCTTGATCTACTGATTTCCATAATCTTCCTCGCTACCTAACGTTATCGCTTCGCATCAGGTCATCGATCTGAGCCGGGGTTCGAAACCGAATATTGGAAGCATAGGTTTCGAATAGCCATTCCACGCGAGGATCGTCATCTGAGAAATGAGTCAGCTGAAGTTCAAGCGCCACTTCGACCTTGCCCCACAGATAGCGCATAAACCAGTCGAGTTCGCCGTGGGGGCAGCGTTCCTGCATAACATCGATGGACGGCAGGCAATGAAGCGAAACGAACGGCACCCCATAGCCACGGATTTCTTCCATAGATTTCTGGTAGGCGAGCTGGGACCGCGAGGTCACGATATGAACCGTTCCACCGGAATCGACTACCCGCTGCGCCAAGGCAGCGAACCGGGGTGGATCGGAGGTAATAGTTCCATCGATGTCTAGGCCAAGTCGCACTTGGCGGCCTTCAGGGTGAGGCAACGTATTTGTCATCAAGGATATCTGCACAGACATCAGACTGCGCGCTTTCTGCGATGCTGTACCAGTTCGGCGAACGTCGATCTGACTTCTTCACAGTCATCCGCCAAGCCCCGTTCAATCTGCATCGTGGTGAGTCTGCCAACGACGTCCTGCCGAGTAGCGATTCGCAATCGGACAAGCCCGCTCTCGTCGGTGAGCCCCCGTTCGATCTGCTCCGGCGTGAGTGTGTATCCGCCGCGATACGCATACGTTTCCCGCACATCGACGGACTGGTCGGTAAGCCCCACTTCAATCTGTACCGAATCCAGTCCAAGATCGAACCGCTTGGCGATGGCGATGCGAACCATTCGTTTTTTGTCCCTTTGCGCCCGATCAATCTGTTCTAGTGTGAGGATGTGCTGGCCGCCGCAAATCGTGCTCCACCTGACTTCCCAGTCACTATCGGTAAGCTTTCGCTCCAGTTCGAGCCAGGACACATCCCGCGCCTGCGGGTCCGATGTTGGGATGCGCCGCACTTCCCTCGCTTGCCGGTTTGCCACAGCTAAAGCGTCGGGCGGTTCCCTGTCGAGCGGTTCGTTCCAGATCACGGATTCGATCCTTGCCAAGATCGTCGCCCCGTCGTCCTTCTCGACCGCCTGTAGCACGTTGCAACGCAGCCAGTAATCAGCTTCGTTGGCGTAGTTGCCAGTAAAAGTGAGCCCCATGTCTTCCAGCGCCGTGATCTCATGAACCGGTCCGTCGCGCAGTTCGTATTCGACGCACACAAACAGCAGTTCAATCCACAGGCTGGAATTATCGGCGCTGACAAACAGGGTCTCGCCTGGCGCCGGCACGTTGGCGATCGTGAAGTCCTTGCCGGCGGCGATGCTCAGCTCGAAGACCTTTTCGCGCTCCAGGGCTTCGCCGAGCCGGCCCGACTCGGCGTCGAGCTGCCCATTCCAGGCCAGCAGCGCGAGTTTGTCGCGATCGATGAGCACGATGCAATGGCGGCTTTCGTGAAACTCGCCGCGCCACTCCCCCCGCGGCAACTCGACAGGGCGCCGTTCCGGTTTGGGCACGTTCCGCCAGATATCGCCACTGATGTCGCGAAGATTCTGCGGAAGTCGCGGATTGTTACAGAGTGAAGGAATCAGGCTCATTGGGTTCCTTTGTTTTGGCAGGCAGGCTTAACGGCGGTCGAGAATCGACCACAGCAGCGCATAACGCGATGGTTTAGCGAAGTCATCGCACCCCGCCGGCCCAAACTATCCGAATCGCGACGACCAATACACTCAGCGCGCCGCGACTGCATTTCTTGAGAACTGGGAAGCGATGCACATAGGTTGCCAGCTTCGGCCCGGTGCGCCAGTACCAGTCAATGAAGGCTACACCGGCGGGACGATGCGCCAGATAACCATCGCGCCATGCGCGCAGGAAGCGCACATTGGCATGATCCTGATCGCCATAAGTGGCCGTCGCGACGAAGCACGTGGCACCCGACTTGCTGGTGATTCGCATCTCGCCGGCACCCGTATTGATGGTCGACTCCACCACCTGCCGCGTCAGCCGGCCACTCTTGTCGAGCATGGCGAAGGTGTCGATGTGGTCTTCGACTGTCTTCTTGCCGTTTACATAGTCGATATTGTGTTCGCGGATTTTGACCTCAAGCCGCAGGGCCTCCTCAGCGGCTTTGCCCGATAGCACCTGCACCTGCTCCCGGCTCAAATTGGCCATCGCGCCATCGATCAGCGCCCCGACCTGGCGCGAACCTCCGTTGTGCAGCTGTATCGCCGTATCGCTGGTGATCGTCCCCGGCAGATTTCTGGTTTCGTTCATGTGCTTTCTCCCCTTGGTCTCAGCCTAAAATTCGGCTCCACAACGACGGCGTCTTGGTTGCCACTGACACCCCCAGCGTGCCAGCCGGCATGGTTACGGAATAACTGGCGTTCTTGACCTGGCCTGCCGTGACCGCTCGGCGCAACAAGTCGATCTCGCGCTGTGCGCTGGATCGAATCGCCTCATTCTTGCGGGCATCAATCTCCGCGATCATCGCCCTCGCCGCCGTGATGTCGTCCGCGTACAGCCAGCTAGCGGCGGCCATCACCTTGGGTGGCAAGTGGGCAAGGGGATCGGTGATGCGCATCTTGGCCAGGGCTGTATCGACCTTGGCCAGGCCGGCAGCCGGTGCCGCGGCATCCACCTCGATCCAGACATGCGGCAAGCGTGGTGGGTGGAGTTGAAGAAGTTTTTCCAGCAGTGCAAGGCGTTCCGCCGGGCTGATGAAGCGTGGCACCAGCTCCACCAGCCGTACCATGGTTCGACCAGAGAGCTTGACAGTGCCCTTGCGCCACTTCGGTAGTGCGTTGCCGGCATACGCGGCGGCGGCGGCACCATAGGCCGTTCCGTACCGCTCCAGCAGACGCCGCATGGTGGCCGGGTCCAGCGCAAGAAATGTGCGCCGGATGTCATAGACCACGCCCCCCAAGGCAGAGCGCAATTCACTGAAACGACTTGGCCCGCGATTCCAGTCATCGTAGTAACTCATTGCTCACTTTCTCCTTTTCTGAAATCGATAATCCCACGGTGCAACCGGCTCGGGCAGGCGCCAGATACCGCGTTGGTGTTGGCGCGCATCGCTTTCGGCATGGGCGTACTCGAACCGATCTGCCATCGTTTGTTCGCGCTCGTACTTCTTGTAGTGCCAGGCAAGACCACTGCGAATCTGGGCCAGGTTGGCGTCCGTACCATCAACCCACACCTTGCCGATGGTGCGGCCGTATCGATCCGTTTTGCCGGCGTCGATCACAACCTGCCTGCCATGCACGCGATCTGCCAATGCCTGCTTGGACTTCTGGCCCAGCGGCTGAGCTTTTTCGGGGGCGTCGATGCCGGCCAGGCGAATCTTCCATTGATGATGGTTGGCATCCAGAGCGGTGAGCGTGTCACCATCGCTGACGCCGACGACATGTGCATGGATGGTGGCCGGGTGCGCGGCAACGCATTGCGCCCAAACCACTATTGCAGCGATGCAAGTTCGCACATTCATCACACCTGCGGTGTTTTCCGCCCTCGTTTGTCGATGGGCGAATGATGAATGTCGGAGATGTAAAACCTAGAGGAGGACTACCGGAGAGGTGTGAACTTCCTGCTTATGCCGCGCGTACTCACAAAATTTCGCTAAGTTGTGCCAAGAGCCCGACAGGCTGGCACGATTCGACGGCGTGTGCTCACCACTCAGAGACGATCTACGACCGCAAGGGGAATGCTATGAATCATCAGGCAATGCGGGCGGCTGGTTGGCCTGACCGCCAATATTTCAGTAAGGCGCTCAGACTCTACCTTTGATCTATCCCCCTTACCTTGATTGGCTGCCTTGACGTGATCTAAAGCCCTCTCCCGCGCTTGCTTCTCACTCGAAGCAGTAACGACAAGCTCACGGACGCTTTCGTCGCCGCGAGTATGAACATAAACCCGAAACAGCCTTTCCATTTCAGTGCCTCGTTGTCAAGTCGGAAGCATGATGGTGCGAAAAGTCGGCGCTGGTAGGACGGCGCACCAGTATTTTCCTGAACGACCGCAGCTTGATGTGGTTAGGCGGTACTTTCATAGGCGCAATTTCCAAAAGCTCAGCTCATTGATTTCAGACTGAAGGGCAGAGAGCTTCTGTTCGATATGTTCGTAGAAAGGATGAACATTTCCCTCTGTGTGATCGAGTTTCTTTAATACGCCACCCGGCAGTGATTCAGCCAAGTAGCGCTCCCAGATTTCGACGAACTCAAAAAAGTTCTGATAGTAATCGCGGGTGTCTTCATCCGCGAGCCAGTACTTGTCAGTGAAGATGTCGAGCATCTTTCGATAGAGCGGTATCACTTCTTCGCGAAGTTGCATGTTGTCGTACTCGATGATGCTTCTGTAAGGCTCGAATTGCTCTTCGTGGTTGAGCATAGATTGCCCGGACGCGCGAGCTTGGCCGCATAATTCCTGCCACGCTGCTTCCGCAGCGATAGAAATTTTCTCTCGCACTGCACCGCGGGCTCCGATTCTTTTTCGATAGCCCGCGATTGGTGAATAAAACTCGGACATCTGTTTCTGGATAAACGTATTGCGAACTTCTATTGACAGCTTGCGTACGCCGAAGACATATACGATGAGTCCTCCGACAAGTGCGCTAAAGAATTGCAGCAGTAGTATCTCCATGCCCAGTCCTCGATGCGCCTATTTTGTTGTAGAAGTTACAGCAATGATCGTTGCGTAATGTAGAGGCCAGACTATTTTGAGCCCATCAATGAAAACTACGCGAATAAATCGTTCGCATCAACGCCCGCAGAAAATCCGTGTCCCCATCGGAAAACTCGAACGTCTTCGGTCGCGCATCACAGTTATAACGTTCTGGATCGATGCATTCATGCTGAGTCTCTCGGTTCCTACTGCGACGTTGCGCCAGTCGATGCCAGAGAACCTCGTATAGCAATCGAATGTAATCCACATCGATGGCATTGCGTTGCTGCGCTTCGTTGGCCAGGATGTAGAAATAGGGTTCCAGTTCGATGTTGCCGCGCAGACTTCGACAGGGATTCAGTTGGCCACCATGCCGGACGTAAGCATCCCTTATCTTGGAGTAACTTGCTGCCATGGTTGATTTCAGTTCCCGCTCTGGTGGCAGTTGCCCGGCTCCATCGAAGACGGCAAGCAGAATCTGCTCATAGCGCGCGACTTCAGTTGGCAACGAAAACATGGCGCGCATGTTCAGCAGAAAGAGATAGGCAACATCCTGCGGTGTCAGTTCATTCAGCGCCTGGGTGTGTGACATCCAGTTCCGGGCATGCTTCAAGACTGCGGCAAAGCCCTGAACCTGACCGTGGACGCGCCGAAGCGTAGTCTTTTCGTCCCATTCATGCACGAGCGCACGGGCCAGCAACCGGAGAAAATGCGGTTGTGTCGACTGGGGAGGCGGCGTTGCCGGCAGGAACTGTGGCAGCGCATACAGATAATCAAACATCGTCGCTGCGAGATACTCATCCACAGAACATTCCGTGAAGGACTCGGGATCGAGAAAGTCGCGGAACCGAATCCCTTTCTGGGTCTCCTTGGCGATTTCGAGCAACTGTCGGCAGCCCTCAATGATTCCGCGTCGAATAATCAGATACTTTGAGCGCGCATGTTCGTCAGTCCATGCCCGAAATTGTGCATAGCCTTCGGCATTCTTGCCAAAGGCCGCCGGACGAGGAATAAAAGCGGCGCGGCAGTGTTGATCGAAGTCCGCAAAGGTGCTTTCTCTTTCGCCAGTCAAAAAGCAAATCTGTGAATCCGGGAATCCGGTGCGGATTAGTTGGCTATAGATGTAGAGTCCGGCGCGCTGGTGAAACTCTTCTGCGTCTTCGTATCCAGTGGGCAGAGGCACATCTTTCGGTACGCCCCTGCTCAGGTTGATATCAATGGCCACGACATCAAACGCCATCGAAACATTGGCAAGCTTGAGGAAGTCGCCGAAGTGATGGATCAGAGCGATGTCGTGAATCGGCGAATGCTCGCCGAAAAATCGGCTGATGACATGGGGATCGTCGATCAGATTGGGGGCACTACCATCCCAGTGATCGTCGAAAACTTCCACGGGGATCAGGTTCTGAAAAAGGCTGATGGCCGTTTTCTCGCCGGCATCGAGTTCGGCGCCGAAGTCCTCAATCCACAGTATGTTCACGTCCCGTCCTTGACAAGGCCAATGGGTAGTTGAATCGAAACATCTAATTTTCGATCGAAGCTTTCCCTGGTAAGGGTCGCCCCCAGCATTTCTACCAGTCGCGTAAGGAAAACAAGTCCCTTTTGCGTGCCTTCATTGGGGTTCATCGATTCGGCGGACCAGCTATTGCAGCAGCGAAACACGTAGTTGCTACCGTCCATTTTCCAGCTTACCTGGATCGGGTTGGTCGCATCCGAATATTTGAGTGCGTTGTAGATCAGCTCGGAGAAGCTCGCAAAAAAGAATGTGAACCGGGTGCTGTTTTCAAAAAAGTTGATTTCGGCCGCCGGGTCAATATTGATTTGCAAAGCGGGAATATGCCCAGCGACCCAGTCTAGTACGGTGCCGGCATAGACCGCATCGATGTCCAAGGGAACCATTTCTTCCATGAAGGATTTTCTGATCTCCTTGATTGCGCCTACTTCCTTGTACGGAAGCAAGCGCTGTAACTTTGTTTGGTGGTTGCTGGCAAAGACAATCTGTGAAAGTGTCTGCCGCAAGGCATGGGCCAGCACGACGGTGATGGACGAGTTACCACCCTGATCTCTTTCCCAGTTTTTTCGCAAGCTGACAGGGTCAGCAATGTACAGGCTGAACGTTTTCATCAGCTTTTGTGCGAACAGGAAAGTTGAGAACATCGTCGCGATATTATTGATGGCCTTCGCTTGACGGTTGTTCTCGTATAGGTCCGAACCAAGTATGCGCATTGCCTGCCGCGCTGTTTCAGGTGCACTGGCAAACAGATTGTTCAGTGTGTGAGATAGATAGGCAAGCATGTCCCGTTCAGTTTGCCGACGCGCATTTTCCTCTGCGAGTTGCGTTTCGATAACACGAATTCGGGCAAGAGCGTTGTCGCGAATCTCGTGGAAGAATTCTTCCGAGACAATTTCTTTTGTCTCGTCGTATTTCTTGAGTTTGAATTTGAACCGCTCCGGAAAATTGCCAATGTTTTCCTCGGCCTGATAGGCGACTCGGTTGAGGTGGCGCAAAGCTGCCTCGGGTTCGGTCGCATAGCGGGTGAAACCCAAGTGATAAGAGGCCAAGGCAAATCCCCCATCCGACGCGCGGCCGAGCCAGTCGTCGGACGTATCTCCCATCAGGCCGAGAATGTACTGAACCACATGGACGTTCTTGTCAGCAATGGATCGCAATACTGAAAGGATGCGATCAAATGTCACTTCGTCGCCGCAGTCCGCAGGGGTTAGTACAGCCAGGCCACGCCAGATATTCAAGGTGCCAGACTGATAGAACTCATCCCATCCTGGTTCGTTGCCATCTTCATCCATTGGGCCTTCTGCCATCCAATAATCGGATGCTTCAAAGATGACGTTGTTGAACAGGTCAGTCTTGCGTGATTTTGCATAAGCACGGATGGCATCCAGCAGATCATGCGACCATCCTCCAAAGTAGTCCTCGATGTCGCGAACTCGGCCCAGTTCGGACGAAAGTTCCTTTGGAATGGTTATGCCCATTTCCATGCATGCATACGCCCAGAGATATAGTCCCTGACCAACTTCGCCAGGGAGCTGTGCGCCACTTAGCTGATACAGAGCCTGGAATGCCCTGTGTGCTTTTCGAAGGTTTTTAAGTTGTCCATGAGCGCCGGACATGAGCGAGCAAGCAAGAACGTAACTAGCTTGGGGGTGGCTCTGCTTTGCTGCCAGGCGCAGATATTTTCCCGCCCGGGGATTATCTTTATCTGCTTCATTCAGAAACAGTGCCCAGGTTGCATCACCATTCCCGGCGCGTGATGCAGCCTTTAGTAATCTGACAGCCTCAGCCACGATCGCATGGCTTCCCGAGAGATCTGGATAGCGGCACTTACCAGACTCCATCCGTTGGGAATCGTCAAGGATTTCCTTGGCCCATAAAACACAGGCTTGCTGATCTCCAGATGCGCCCAGTTCACGAAGGCTGTTCAACAAGCGACGTCGCTTTTTATCGGAGCGAATTGGGTATTCAGCAAACACTTCCGCGCACGCATCCGGAAACGCACTTTGAGCAGAGCTGAACAGCAGTTTTTCGGCGGCAGCGTTATCGTAGTATTTCGATCCTTCCTCACCATAGACCTCGAACAGCAAGAACTGCGATTCGATATCTCCCATGTCTGCATCTTTTTTCAATTGCTCAACATGCTGGCGATCCAGTTCCTCGGCAACGCGATAGGCTTGTTCGACGAGTTGGGCAAGAACTGAATTCTCTTCGCTTGGGGCAACGATCCGCGCTGCTAAACCGGAAAAGAAATCTTGGCGCCTCCCCCGAGAAGCATTGAGTTCAGCTTTGGTTGCCACAACCTGAAATTGCTTGCAAAACTCCCCGACAATCATTGCCCATCCATCAATATCTTCCCAGTCGATAACCCAGACGATGTCGTGCGGCGATTCGATCGGTTTCCGTGAAACTACCAATCCATCCTCACGCCACACAACGCCGGTCGCCTGATCAACCTGTGGCCAGGTGGCGAAGTCAGCGTCCCGGATATCGGTTTCAATCTTTTCGAGGCAGCGCTTCAATACAGGGAGATTGATTCGCCGAAAGAGTGGCCGCGTGACAGGTGTCACATTCTGAGTAGCAGACGCTGTCGAGCCCATGTTGTTTTCCTTGTTCGTTGTCATGGCCGGCAGTATGGGAGGCGGGTTCGGTTTTGTAGAGGAGACCTACCGGAGCTTGGGCCTAGGCGCCCGAGTACGGTACTGAAATCACATAGTCTTCCAGATTGGTGCGGATCAGCTTGCGTAACCCGATTGGGCGCAATTGCTTGTCGAGTTTGTCCCGGAATTCGCGATCGGTATCTTTGCCTTCAATGATCTTGTCACCTTTCCAGAGCGAACCATTGTCATGGATAGCGCGAATCACCAAGGTAAGCGTCGGGTCCAGTTCGACACATTTGCCGAGATCAAGCTGATCTGCCCACGGCATCAGCGATAGGGCGAGATCGACTTGGAGCTTGTACCCATTGAGCTGGTATCGATAGGCAGCTTCCGAGAAATACGCGATTGCCGGATCGATGGCGACGCGCACGAAGCTGCCGGCGGCAATTTGTACCAAGGGCAATTGTGCATCGGCAAGTCGCTGTGCTAGTGTCGCCGCCGTGGTGATGGCAATTTCAGAGACCATTTTGATCCATCCGCCACCCAGCAGTCGGACATGCTCGGCCACGGCGGCGGGTTCAATACCTCGCGCATGCGCGACGAGCGTAACCAACAGCGCATGCTCCTGCTGGGTCAGGGTGATCGGGACATCCTTTTCCTTCCCCGTCTTGCCGACACGGAATGTTGCACCGGGAGTAACAGGTAGGTCGACCGCATGGGTTTCACCGGTCAGGCGATAGGGAGTGCCGCTGGAATCCGGGATGGCGGCGAGCATCTCGGGCAGCTTGTCGCCATATTCGTCGCGCAGCGCGTCGATGAACGCCGACTTGCCATCGGCACGACCGGATGTTGATGTCAGGTCTTCCAGCCGGAACCAGGCAAGCTCTGGCGAACCGGCGACCTGATCCAGCATCCGGGCCTCGCCTTCCGGTGTTAGGGCAATATTGAAAAGGCGGATGTGGTACTCGGTGTAGGCATGGTTGTTCCGCGCACCCTCTATCTTTCGGTACGGCTTAAGGGTGACGATTGGCATAGCGTAGTAGTCGGCGGACAGTCGCAGGTTCAATTCCTCGTCGAGTTCTCGCGACAGGGTTCTGCTTAACGCTTCCACCATCCACTCGATGTCGGCGCTGTGAATGCGGCGCAGAACTTCGGCATTGCGCTCCTTTGGCGGCAAATCATCAACATGGAACCGCCCGCCAGGAAATACGAAATTTCTCGCATCAGGGCGACTCTTGTCTTCGCGATGGACCAGCAGAAAATCGTTACCAATCCGAATCAGTCCCCAGGCAACGAATACGAAGCGGATCGGCAGAGGATCGGCTGCCGGATGAAATCTGACTCGCCGTCCTTCGAGTTCTGCTAGCAGCCGCCTCTGTTCCTCGATCACGTTATCCGGCTTGTGGCCCTCGTGCTGCCAATAGCCGGGATAAAACAGGCTTAGGTCTGGCGTCGCGAATGCTTCGAGGAGTGATCGCCCCATCAGGTAGGCGGGGAAGGAGGCAAATGCCCAGTTGCTACGAGCGAGTTCGGCTGTGTCCAAGAGGCCGAATGCTTCAAACATGCGCCGGAGGGTGCTTACGGCGCCAAGTGCCTTCTCATGGCTGCTTGTGCCAACAAGAGCGGCTATGAGTTCGCTTTCAGGAACAACCTCCCGATATGGGCCTTCCTCGGCACACAGCGGCAGAGCAAGTGCGAGTGAGCGCAGATCAATATCTGTCATGTCATTCCTGATTCCTGAGCAGCTTTGATTCTGGCATGTTTTCAATGCGCTGCGGGCGAAGTGCAATCGGTTCGGTCAGGCGTCTCCTGTAGATATCCTATAGCGAGAAAATACGGCGGTAAGCCGACATTCAACCATACTCATCGCCAGCAGCGGCTGAGTGGCCGACTGCCAAAGTAGGAATTTCTATTCCCAATGGCCGTTATCACGGCAACAAGAGTCGTTGAACTGGGAATATCGCAATCGCATAAAGAACGGCAGCTTTTCATTTTTGATGGTTCTCGGCCAGGGTCCGCTTCCAGTTTCCTTCACTGTCTCTTATGGGCACGCTGCCGCCCCTGACTCCCGAAAACTGGGCGACCGCAAACTGCATCGCAGCCGCCCTTCGAGTGGGCAGGCGTTGGAAGATTACGCCTGCGACGGCTTCAGACTGGTAAACGGACCTTTGACAATGGCATGGTCAATGGCCGGTCCACTCAGTTTTCTGTCGCTCAGCCCTGGCTTGGTCGGGTCGTTCTTGCGTGTTCTTTTGCCGAGGATGGGGGCTTCAGAGGGGGAGGTAGATCACTGCCGGAAAAACTGTTGCAGCCTCTACCAATACCAACCACTCAAGATTGCGACTCTCCAGCACACCCGCGAAGTGGAGAATCAGAATAGTTATGGCGACCACGTAATAGATGAGAAACAACATTTGTATTTACCGTCTAACTCCGGCTACATTTCTGCCCATGGCCCACGAGACGAGCGTTGCCGCTGCTTTGGTGACGCTGAACTACGCTTTCCCTGCCTTCACCAGTTCCAACAACAGTTGCTTCGCCAGTTCCTGCGGCTCCATGGTGCCAACCTGCTTGCTCTTGCCACCTCCGCCAGTTGCCACGGTGAGGATCTTCCCGGCGACCCAGTACGTGCCCTTGTGGGTCTTGCCATCGCTCTCGCAGGTGATCTGGTGGCGGGGTGGTGGGGTGTCTTTCATGGCTAAATTATGGCCTTCAATCCACCAAGAAACGGAACTGGTCCCGGCTGTGGCCACCGAAGAATATCGTATCGCCAGGACTCAGTACGACCTCGCTCACCGGGGAGTCGATTTGGGCATTGAGAAAAGTTCCGTTGGAAGATCTGAGGTCGCGCAGAATCGCTTTGTTGTCGATGATGCCGACCCAAGCGTGGTGGGCTGAGACCCGAGGATCGTCAAGGATGATAGCGTTTTGTGGGTCGCGCCCCACGGTAATGCCTGCCGCTGTGACGGGAAAGATATGTCCTTTTTGGGTTCCACCAACGCAAACCAACCTAGCGATTCCTGTCGTTGGAAGCGTGGCCTCGGTACGGTTCTGCAATACAGAAGAGGTGTGGGTTGGAACTCCCCGAGCCAGGATTCGCGTGGCGTTGGGATCGAACGGGGCTTCTTGAGGACTTGCTGTCGGGGTAGTGCTGGTGACAGCCGTAGCGACGGATTCCGCTGCTGCATTAACTTTCTGACGTGAGTTGCGCCGACGCGCCGACATCACACTCACCCCAACACCGATCAAGACCAGGGCGAATATTCCCCAGAAAATGTACAGCTTAAGCACGTACCGCCCTCCCGATGCCGGCCAAACAACAGCGCACTACCATCCCCCTTCATCGTGCGGTCCATGAGAACCAGCCTTGTCTTGCGTCGGAAGAGCTTCAGCAAGTTTGGTTCGCCCTTCATCCCGAGCAAGGATTTCCTCGGTGAGCGCCAGAAGCTCGTCGCCGCTCGCTAGCTTCAAGCGGCGCTGCCAGTCTGCCAAGTCAAAACGCTTCGTATCCATTGCCACACTCTATTCTGAGCAGCGAGCACTACTCTGGGTTCGCTTCCGCTAATTCCGTATAAATATCCAAGTAACCGTCGAGTAGATCAAGCTTGGTAAGCATCATGTCGTGCATCCTTTTGCTTGATCGAATGCCCGGAGCTGAACCATAGCGCATCGCATCCAAGTCCATCTGCAAACTGACCAGATCTTCTGGTTGCCTTGCTCTTTTGACCAACTGATGAATAAGTGCCTCACGACGACGTGCAAATTCCTCAGGATTTGTGGCGGCCAGCCTGGCCATTTCATCAAAATCAAAGCCGAGATGACTCAGAATTTCCATCTGCGTTGCCTATCGAGCTGAAGCCTTCAGCCACTCTTTGTACTGAATGCTGTACCGTTCCCTGAAGGTTTCCGAGCGCGCAGCGAGATATTCAATAAGCTTTGCTTGTAATTGTGCTGCCGACTTGTTGCAATTGTCTTTCGTGTACTCGAACCATATGAATTCGTCTGGCAGCCATTTTGTCGCTCGCCGAACTTCTTCCGTATAGCCGAGCGCACTGTAAAACTCGTTCAAATCGCTGATGAAATGAATCTTGTCATCGCCTACAGTGATCCAACGGTACTGAGGACTATAGGTCGATGCAAGGTGGTATTGGACGCACGGTATCGGTGGAACTGTCGAACCATCCATCTATGTTGGCTTCGTGCCTTTCGATTTAGAAGTTGTCCAACGATCCAGGCGGTAAGGCGGTTTCCACCTATCTCCATCTGCAGCGTGCCTGAGCCGTCGCCGCTTCCGGTCCATTAGTTCTTGCATACTGCGTGGCTATTATTGGTTGCACTCTTGGGGGAGTCAACGACTACAAGTCCTCCTATTTTGGTCAGTTATTACTTAAGTGGCATTGGCCTTGAGTGACGTTGCTGCTACATCCCTGACAGCGACAGGTGATCGGGGCGTTCACTTCCGAGCATTCGTGATCCTTGCTTTGCTCTGAGCTTCGGCTCTGTTTTTGTCAGTCTCATGCTCTCCATTCGCCTTGCGAGCCGACGCACTGGCTATTGCTCCCTCGGTGCTCTTGATTCAGCACCAACGTATTCCACCCTTTGTTTCGATTTGACGCATTTCGGTCTTGGAATAGAGGAAATCGGCGGCTCGAATTCAATGACCCTTACCGGAAGTCGTCCTGGTCGCGTGTCCGCAAATGAGGAACTACTCCACTGCCTATAGTTGGCAGGGGTCTGCCTACCATTTGAACTGAAGTCTTGCCCGTGGAACGGCAGGACCAGTCTGATACCGGCCGCTCAAATGTCTTGCTCACAGCATCGCCAATGTCGGTTGACGCTGCATTGGAGCCAGTCAGGGGAGAAAGCTTGACGGTGCAGATTCAATGACCGCTTCCGAGAAAACGCGGCAAAAAAACCTGGAAATTGGAGGGGCGACCCGACTGGCGGCTCATGGCCGATACCGCCCAGTGACCAGGCCAAGTGTACCGCCGTAAAGCAGTCGGTCGGGGTTGGGTGTCGTCCGGCCTCCGTTGCGCCTCCCAGTCTCGTCGACGCCGAAAACTTGGTTTCGACAGGCCGATCTGTGAAAATGCTGATTCCCCACAGCGCCTCGTCATCATGTCCGAGAAAATCCCCAAAGTCATGGCCGAGAAGTTCGCCGCCATCACAACCCTGAGCGATACCTTCTGTGCCAAGCACCTCAACGAAGAATATCGCCAGGTGATCCATCAGGTTGTCGGCGCCATGGCCAGAAAACGCCCGTCGCCGTTGCTGAGAGGTAAGGAAAATGTCTGGGCAGCCGCTGCCGTGCACGCGGTCGGCCGCGTCAATTTTCTGGACGATTCTTCCCAATCGCCGCACTGCAAGCCGAAAGCCATCTATGAGTTCTTCGGGATCGGCGAAAGCACCGGGCAGAACAAGTCCAAGGAGATTCGCGATCTTCTCAAGATGGGACCCATGTCGCCCGAATGGACCTTGCCCAGCAGCCTCGCTGACAATCCACTCGCGTGGATGGTTCAGGTCAATGGCCTGATTGTCGATATTCGCAGAATGCCGACTGCATTGCAGCAGCGGGCCATGGAGAAGGGCCTGATTCCCTATATCCCTGTTGAGCGGTCGAATGAATGAGCCGAATCTCGGGCGAGACCCTGTGTCGTGCAATCGGTGCACTACTGGCGATGGATGGAAAGCAGAAGGCGCAGCTTTGCGATGAGATATTCCGTGCCCAGCCCCACCTGTTCGGCTCGTTCCTGGTTCAGAAACGCTTGGGCGTGTCCATTGAGAAGATGGCGTTCCTGCTCAACCTCCTGTTCCTCTGCTTCCAGGCGATGAAGGAATCCGGCATGGCTTGGCCACTGATTTCAGAGGATGAACTGGATCGTCAGGTGCAGCGCTATGCCGCGTGCGTCAAACTCGGTGACGACTTGAGCAAGAAACATCGAGCCCACTTGATGAAGCAATATATCGAAGCCCATCCCGAGAAGGAACTGTTTGCCTATGTTCATGTCGAGATGGCAAACTGGCTGAAGCGAATTGTTCCAGAGGAAACCGACAAATACGTCATGCTGGCTGCCGCGAACTTCGTGAACTGCATTGCTTTCGTCCCCATGAATGCACCAGGAACAAAGGCGGATATCGCGTCGCCGCATGCGCAATGAGTTCCACGCGCAGTTCGACAGCAATTATCCGGTCGCAGATACGGCGCCTGACAGGCAAGCAGGTCAAGGAAGTCACTCGGGATGGCGACAAACGGCTGACCATGACGTTTTCAGACGGTACGACTCTGGTCGTCGGCGTCAATGCAGGAAAGCTGGCCGCCGAAGTGAATCACGAAGCTGTTCAAGTCTGCGAAGCCAGGGAGGCACCCACGAAGCGCCAGCTAGACTATCTGCTCTTTATTGCGAAATACCTTGGATGCCATGGTCGGGCGCCTGCCGAATCGGATATCGAGCGGCACTTCCTCCTATCCGCACCCAGCGTCAATCAGATGATGCAGATGCTGGAACAGCGCGGCTTCATTTCTCGCAAGCCTGGCGTGCCCCGCTCAGCGCGAATCTGCATCGATTTGGCGCCGTATGTCGCCAACTGAATCCTGGCGGTGGCAGCGCATCACCATATCTGCATTTTGATGGACGGAAACCACAAATGACACTGACCAAGGCAGAACTCTCCGACCTGTTGTTTGAAAACGTCGGTCTCAACTAGCGCGAAACCTCGGATATGGTGGATGCCTTTTTCGACGAGATTCGATTGACCCTCGAAAGGGGTGATGCCGTGAAACTCTACGGTTTCGGAGTTTTCCAATTACGCGACAAAGTGCCGCGACTGGGGCGCAACCCAAAAACCGGCGAAGAGGCCCTGATCAAGGCGCGTCGTGTCGTTACGTTTCATGCCAGCGCCAAACTGAAGGCTGCAGCGGGAAGTCCTGCGCGACAATAGCCAGATCAGCCCCCTCCTTCACCCACACCGCACTCCACCATTCACCCGACGCCGCCATGTCCTCAATTGAAACCATTTACTGCTACCACTGCCGCCAGCACCATCCCCGTGAGGAAATGCGCCAGATCGAAACCAAGGGCGGCAAGAAGTGGCGCTGCATAAAATCGATCGTGGCAACCAGGATACCCAGTGCTCAACGCGATGCCTTCGGCAAGACCGTCTCCGCCATCAACACTTCGGAAAATCAGGCGCGGGTCAAGGCCAGACTCGATGCCGAACGATTGGTGGGCGGAAGATAGGTGCCACATCACTCCCGGCACCATCCAAGACAAGAAATGACCGAACCCGACGACTTTCCGCGCCACTCACCGCACTGTCAATCAGTGACCCGAGCCGGCAAGACGGTTCGTATCGAGATATACGAAGACGGCGAAGGAGCCTGGCTCCTGGAGGTGGTCGATGACTACGGCAACTCCACCGTATGGGACGCGCCGTTTGCGACCGACCAGGAAGCGCTCGACGAGGTGCTGAAGACTATCAATGAAGATGGAATAGATTCGATGATCGGTGCGCCGCCTGACGAGCAGCAGATGACGGGGCTGAATCAACCCCTCTCGGAATCGGAATTCAACGAACTTGACGACTTCCTTGCCAACGAGGCCAACGAGGAGACGTCGATGGATGTCTCCACGCTGGAAGGCTTCCTGACCGCCATCGCCATCGGCCCCCGCATGGTGCCGCCCTCGGACTGGCTGCCCTGGGTGTGGGACATGGAGGGTGGAGAAGTCGAGGCCGACTTTGCAAGCGAGGCGCAGGCCAGCCGGATCATGTCGCTCATCCTGCGGCACTACAACAACGTGATTCACACCTTCAACACCGATCCAGCCTCATTCGAGCCCATCTTCTGGCGGGGTATTCAATGGGGTGCTGCCGAGTGGAGGGAGGGCTTCATTACCGGCTTCATGTTCAACGAAGAAGCGTGGAGTCTGCTATCCATTGGACAACCGACATGGTTCACGCCATTTCTGCGCCTCGGTTCCGACGAGGGTATCGACATTACAAAGAGCGCGGGGGATGCCGAGACGTGGATGAACGGGATTGAACCGGCGCTCGTGAGAATCCACGCCTACTGGAAAGAGAAGCGTGGCAGCCAGCCGGCCGGAATATTCAACGCCGACTTTCATCATCATCGTGGTCAGAAGGAAATTGCACCGATCGTTCGTGGTGGCCCGAAGATCGGCCGCAACGATCCCTGTCCCTGCGGCAGTGGCAAGAAGTTCAAAAAGTGCTGCGGCGCGGATGGCGCTCCGCCATCGTTACATTGAAACAGGAAAACAACATGCACCAGGACCGTTGCGAGGAATGTGGCGAAGTCACGCCGGGCTACGACACCGTCCACTACGGGTCCATGGATAGTGGATATCGCCAGCTTTGCACCCGATGCTTCAATGCCGTGGTAGCTGAGTTGCACGGTCTCGACGATTTTGAAAACATCCGGCTCGAACCCATTGGGCTGACTGACTGCGCGGGAGAAGAACACCAGTTCCACTTTCAGACACGTCTGCTGGGGGGCATTGTCTCTCTGGAAGCCTTTGAGCTTCGAGAAGCGAATCCAGCTGGATATACGTTCCAGCTAATCGGCAAGCCCGAAGAAGATTTGTTTGCCCTGCTGGGGCGGTTGATCCAGAGAATTCGTAGTGCACTTTCCGTCAAGCACATTGAAGACGGCCAGCATGGACTTCAAATCGTCGATGACACGGTGCGGGGCGAATCGAGTGGGACGAAGACGAAGACGGTCGCGTGCCGCTCATGGTTGTTGATGGTCGCGAAATCTCATGGGAAGAGTTCGGCCAGATGCTGATGAGTCACGAGGGCTGGCAGTTCAAGCTGGAAATTTTTGATCGAAGCGATGAAGTCTGAGTTTTATGGGATCGTGTTGTCCGCACGCTGGTGATTGAAACATGCCGGACATGAACCAAATTGAAATTCCACAGTCGTTCATGGCCCTATTCGTCACCGCTGGCCGCCTCAAACCCAGCGCTTCGCTGGACGTCGTAGTAGGCCGTTACGAGCTTTGCGAAGACTTGGCCTGCATGCTCACTGAACATGCACAAACGATGCTTTCCAATTTGAGTCTCACCGAAGAGGACGTTCTGCTACGTTGCCATGACGGGTTGATGGCCGGTGCGTCGGTATTCACCGAACAGGAATCTGATTGGGTTATTCGCAGGCTTGCTGAACTGCTGGCATGGGCACCACCTGAATTTGGGCAGGGGGATTCACCTTCTCCCCGCAGAACAGTCTGAACCATGAGCACAAGGTGTGCGCCTCGATCAGTTCGAAGATCAGCGAACGGGTTTCGCCTTTGAACCGCATGTCAAAAAGATCCTGATTTTGGGGGTATGTGGAATTGTGGTCAGAGGGCGGCGCGGTGGGTAACGGTCTTGTCGTTATCCACGGCAAGACCGCTCGGTTCGCCTGCTGGCGAGCTGTCCACAAATCCATGGACCGCCCGCTTGCCGTATTGCTTTGTCACTCGTTCTGGTCGGTTGCCGGGTCACTCCCAATTTGTTCGAGGACATTCGTACGCTGATCAATCGCATTGCCAGGAATGTCGGGGCCAACTTTGGAGGCAACTGACTTCCAACTATTTCAAAGCATCCGCCAAATCCTTGTCCGTCACCTTCCCCGACTGATGCAGCCATAACAGGATCGCCAATGGCTTCGGAATATTCCGACCGGATTCGTAGCGCGACCCACCCGACTGCGTGACGCCATAACGGCTCCAGAAATCCTTCTGATTGAGATTCGCCTTCTTGCGGGTAGTAGCGATGTCAGAAAAAACGAGCTTCTTCTTGCGGGCCATGGCGAGATCCTTCGATGTGGATGATGAGGGCGATATGCTAGCGCAATGCAGACCCGTGCGGCGCCGGTCAACTAAAAATCAAGGGTGTCGCGCACGGCGAGAAGACTCCTGCATCAGAATAGTCGTGTCGAAAGGATGAGTCGCGCGGTATCGGAGGCGAAGCGATGCCGTGCAATCCGAAAACGCATCGGCATCTATCCCAACTCGGCAATCAGTGCCGGCACCGCCTGAAACAGATCGGCGACCAAGCCGTAGTCGGCGACCTGGAAGATCGGCGCTTCTTCATCCTTGTTGATGGCAACGATCACCTTGCTGTCCTTCATGCCGGCCAGGTGCTGGAGGGCGCCCGAGATGCCGATCGCGAAGTAAAGCGCAGGGGCGACGATCTTGCCAGTTTGGCCAACTTGGTAGTCATTTGGCACAAAGCCGGCGTCCACCGCGGCGCGCGACGCGCCCAGTGCCGCGTTGAGTTTGTCCGCCAGCGGTTCCAGCACTTCATCGAATTTCTCACGTGAGCCCAGGCCGCGGCCGCCGGACACGATCACCTTGGCGGCGCCGAGTTCAGGACGCGCACTTTGGGTGATTTCCCGGCCGATCAGCCTGACTAGGCCCAGATCCGCTGCCGCGGCAATGGCCTCGATGGCCGCATCGCCGCCTTCGGCCGCCGCCGCATCGAAGGCGGTGCCACGAACGGTGATGACTTTGACGGCGTCCGCCGACTGGACCGTGGCCATGGCGTTGCCCGCATATGTCGGGCGAACAAAGGTATTCGCGCTCACCACGGCAGTAACACGACCTCATGACGGAAGTCACCTCCAACTCCGCCATAAATAGCCGGAATATCGGTACACAAGAATCCGGCTTGGCCAGCTTTGCGCCATAACTCTCTATCGACATGCTTCTGTTCTCGCCAGCGAGCTTCGTTTGGAGCTACGTCTCTTTCGATGAAACGTTGAATGGATGATCTGAAGAGATCCAGTTCCTCGTCGCGCCAAGGCGAACGGTATTCCTTCATCATTGTCTAGTCCCCTTCGTTGATTGTTCTGCCAGGCGCCGCTATCCTGACGAATCTCGCGATCGCATCGCCAGACATGCGGCTGTCATCGCCACTTCGATAGGGCGCACGGTAGGCCACAATCTACCGCCGCACCTCGCAATCAACTCTATCCCCTCGACATTGCTGCCAGACGTGCGTTGATGATCGAGCGGGCATCGTCAATGATGCGATCGATCAATTCCTTTACTGTGGGAATGTCCTCGATGAGGCCCTGAATCATGCCTGCGGTCCAAATACCTCCGTCCACGTCGCCATTGGCCATGGCGTTAGCCCCTCGTTTGCCTGCGACCAGTTCCCTGACGTCGTCAAAAGTCGCCCCGCCTTGTCTCTCGATCGCCACAACCTTTTGACTGACAACATTTCGCATTACCCGAGCCGTATTGTGCAGGGTTCGAAATATGAGGTCTGTCTGGCGTTCATCGTTCTTGATCATCTGCTGCTTGAACGCCTCGTGGATCGGGGCTTCCTTAGTCGCGCAGAAACGAGTCCCCATGTTGATGCCATCCGCGCCAAGGGCCAATGCAGCGACAAGTCCCCGCCCATCGCCAAATCCCCCGGATGCCAAAATTGGCACTTTTATCTTGTTTGCGGTGACCGGAATCAGCACCAAGCCTGGAACGTCATCGTCGCCGGGATGGCCTGCACACTCGAACCCGTCGATGGAAATCGCGTCGACACCCATCCGTTCCGCTGACAGTGCATGACGAACGGCCGTGCACTTGTGAATCACCTTAATGCCATGTTGTTTGAAGTGATCCACATGTTCTTGCGGCTTATGCCCCGCTGTTTCGACAATTTTGATTCCGCATTCGATAATCGCTTGGCGATACTCCGCGTAAGGCGGCGGAGTTATCGTCGGCAATATTGTCAAGTTAACACCGAAGGACTTGTCGGTCATTTCCCGCGTGCGTGCAATCTCCTTTACAAGCGCTTCAGGAGTGGGCAGAGTCAATGCCGTGATCAGGCCCAACGCGCCGGCGTTCGCAACGGCCGCGACCAGTTCCGCCTTGCCGACCCACTGCATCCCGCCCTGCACGATCGGGTATTCAATGCCGAACGCCTCGGTAAATCTCGTCTTGAAGCTCATGGTTTTCTGTCCTCACATGGGTTGTTCGCCGCGGGAAGATCCGCCTCCCCTTGCTCGGTCCACATCGATCAGTGCGTCACGATGCGGTTCCGGTCTTTGTCGTACTTGATAAGGGTCATTGATTGATCCAGTGTAGAGATCGATTCACGTTCGGCGGACGACGCAGGTGTGTCGTTGTCAAACACGCTCGATGATTGTTGAAATTCCCATGCCACCGCCGACGCACATGGAGAGCATCGCGCGACGCAGGCAGCGGCGCTCGAGTTCGTCCAGCATCGTGCTCACCAGCACGGCGCCCGTGGCGCCCAACGGGTGCCCCATGGCAATCGCACCACCATTCACGTTGGTGACTTCATGGTTAATGCCCAGGTCGCGCATGTAACGCATGGCGACCGATGAGAACGCTTCGTTGATTTCCCAAAGGTCGATATCCTTCTTTGTCATCCCGGCCACGGCCAGGCATTTCTCGGCAGAAGGTCCCGGGCCGGTGAGCATGATCGCGGACTCGCAGGCGATGATGACGCCGCATACGACACGCCCGCGCGGCGTCAGACCAAGATCACTGCCAGCCTTTTCCGATCCGATGAGCACCGCGCTGGCGCCATCGACGATGCCCGAGGAGTTGCCGGCATGATGGATGTGGTTGATTCGTTCAACCTGTGGATACTTGGACAGTGCGGTTGCATCCATCCCGTTGGTTGCGGCGTACGTGAAGGATGGCTTGAGCGCGGCAAGCCTCTCCATCGTGGTGTTCGGCTTGATGAAATCGTCTTTCTCGAGAATCGTCACGCCGTTGCGGTCCTTGACGGGTACCACCGACCGGTCGAAGTAGCCCTGGTCTCGCGCAGGCGGCGCCCACGCAATAGCCCTCGATGGACATAATTGTTATGGCTTCGATCTCTTCCCAGGCCTTGCACATGTCAGGACCGAGCATTGAAGCCGCCCGCAGTGCGAGCAGATTTGGCCGTTTGCCATTTACAGCCTGCGCGGGCGCGCTCACGTCGGCGCCGGTTGAGAAGAAACCGGGACCACCAGTCAGTATTACAGCCCGTACATCTGGGCGGGTCTGGAAAGCCCGTGCAAACTCGGTCAACTCGGTTGCGAGGCGATTGTTTAGTGCGTTTCGCTCCGCAGGACGGTTGAGTCGGACAGTGACGATGCCATTCTGCTGGCTGACTATAAGATGCTGGAATTCCATGCTCAGTGGCCCTCGAATATAAATCTGGCCGCTGAGTAATCGGCTTTCCCGTTGGGTCCGCGAGGCACCACGCCCACCAGAACGATGCGGCGGGGCACCTTGTACCCTGCCAGGCAGTTGCGCACATGGGAGTCCAACTCGTCTACGGGGATCGACTTGCGAGTCGATACCACTGCGGCCACGGTCTGGCCGAATCGCGGATCGGGAATCCCGAACACCAAAGCATCCCGCACCTCACTGTGGGTCTTCAACGCTTCTTCGACTTCCTCGGGATAAACCTTCTCACCACCCGTATTGATGCAGTGACTGCCGCGACCCAGCAGACGTATGGAGCCATCAGCTTCGACAGTAGCGTGATCGCCGCCGACCATGTGGCGCACGCCGTTGATCATCACGTAGGTGCGGGCGGTGCGCTCCGGATCCTTGTAGTAGCCAAGCGGCAAAGGCAGGATGCCAGCCTTGGCGATGACACCCACCTCTCCATATCCCGGGCGGATAGGAGTCAGATCTTCCGGGCGCAACACGACGGCTCCCGTCAGTTGAAACTGGACATTTTTCGGAGCGCTGTCCCGCGTAGTGACCATGGTGGCAAAGGCGGGGGCCTCGCTGGCACTCAGCGCGTCGACAAGCTGCGCTTTCGGCATAAACTCCAGCAATCCTAGCTTGGTCTCGGGACTCCACATCATGCCGCTGGAAGTAACCGCGAGCACGTGGCTCACATCAAAACGACCCGGAGCGCCACGCAGCACGTCCAGCAGCGGTCGCGCGAAAGCCTCCCCAACAATACTTAATGACACGCAATGAAGATCTTGCACCTCTTGCAACATGCGTTCCGGATCGAAGGATGGCCGTCCACTCAATACAACACTACCGCCCCGGAACAGAGCGCCGAGTGCGGCGACAAGCCCGGTACCGTGCATCAACGGGGGAGCGATATAGACACGATAGCGCCCTTCGCCGGAGTAAATTTGCGCACCTAAGGCCTCCAGCGTCCTCGGAGGCGTCTTGCCGGGCAGCGCCAAGCCGGGCAACAGGTTCTCCCAGACGATGCCGGAAGTCCACATCACGCCTTTGGGAAGTCCGGTGGTCCCGCCCGTATAGAGCAGTATTAGGTCGTCAGGATCGCGCGAAATCTCCAGGAATTCGCCGTTTCCCGCACATGTCTTCGATATCAACTCGGCACCCGTCGCTGCGCCATGCGCCGAGATACGTAGGCGGAGTGTGGCGGTACTCGGGATAGCTGTCACGACCTGAGCGAACTCACAGTCAAAGATCAGCGCTTCGCAGTCGGCATTGTCAAGAAGATACGCAACCTCCTCCGGGCCATAGCGGTAATTGATGTTGAACGGGCACAGGCGTGCCTTTACACAAGCGGCGAAAGCAATCAGATAGTCCGGACTGTTTCTCATGTATAGACCGACTTTAGCCTGCAGTCCTAAACCCACATCAAGCAGTCGACGCCCGAGAGCGTTCGAGGCCTGGTCAAACTCAGACCATGTCAATATCTTTCCATCGCACAGAACTGAGGGCGCCTCCGGATCGATATTGCGAGCCACGGTCTCAAAGATGTCGCCCAGACTTTTACTCATAGTTCCCCCTTTGCTTCCACATAAATATCAAACGCTCCTTTTGTCTTCAATATTTTTGAACATGTACAACTGGAATCCTGCGTTTACTATCAACGTAGCTTCCTTCTATTCACCCAGGTGAGACCCGGTCTCCTAGCACGCAGGCAGGCCGCAACTGACCGCGATCACGTCGGTGGCGATGCCGGCTTCCTTGAGGCGGACGGCTTCTTCCAAGGAAATTTCGTCGAAAGGGTTCATCGACATCTTGACATTGGCCAGATCGACGCCGGTGCTATCCTCCTTGACGCGGACCTTGACGTTGTAATCGACCACACGCTTCACTGGTACCAGAATCTTCAAATCAGGGTTCCTTTCATAATCAAATTCACAGACTGCGTCTAAATGAAGAAACTGTCGCGATTGCCGAAGCAATCATGTGGCCGCGAGTCAAACGGCCGTGTCAGTCGAGACACGGTGCGATACCTTTCCCATGAACGGGCTTGAGGATCTGCATGGCGACAACGCACCTGTTTCTGCAGGCAGTTGGCTTCCGGCACGGCCGGGTTGAGACAGGCCCAAGCTCGGCGCGATGCCGCCGGCACAGTGCCTGGGCCACAAGCGACGGCCCAGCTTCGCGCCGCGCCGTCGTGACGAATAAAAAGCGCCCTGCCGGATGACCTGATGAGTCCACGTGGTGTCAACACGACAGAGCTTGAAGAACAGCGGCAGGGGGAAAACGACGCCGCTGTCATGACAATCGATAGGCTGAATCATTTATCTAAGCCGCCAGCGCTTCGGCGTGGCGCGTCCCACGCTGATAGCGGCACCGTACCTGGCCGCGGGAATCGACGACCTCGAACGGATGCGGATAGGTCGCGTCATCAATGGCGGCGACCGACAGTTTGCACGCCAGCAATTCGGCGAGTTCGATCGTCGGCATGTGCCACGCCAGCCGTTTGGATCGTGCAGTTATGGTTTCTACGGAATAGTGCGACACGGCCGTTTCCTTGTCAAAGCGGTTACCCATGGGAGCGCAAACGATCATTCCGGAACGGAGCATTGAATTCCGCCGCTGACGCCGACCGGTTCAGCGCAGAGGCATAGGCGGCCATGAAGAACACTGACAGTGCCGCCATATTGGTGAGGTGAAACGCGAGTTGCAGACCCTGGACCCACGGATAGCACGCCTGATCCAGACTCCCGTGCACCTAGGTCAGCTGCGCGGCTCGCGGGGTACGATCGAACACGTGCGAAATCGGCGCCGCGGGCTTCTGCCCGATGCCCTCCGGATCTTGTGTTGCCAGCCGGGCCCTCTTCTCTACATTGAAGCTCACTACCTTTGCATCCATGCCGACCTCTCCTCAGAGTTCTGCCGCACAACCTCGGTATCCGTCGCGGCAATCATCCCTTCCTTGATCGCCGCCATCGGCATCGGTCGCCCGGTCCAATACCCCTGAATCAGGGGGCACCCCAAGGTCTTCAACACCTCGAACTGGACGGGAGTCTCGATCCCTTCGGCCACTACGCTCAAGCCCAGGCCGCCGGCCAGGCCAAGGATTGAACTAACGATCGTCTTTGCCTGGTTGTCCGTAATCAGCGCCGAAACGAAGGAGCGATCAATCTTCAAGGTACTGAAGGGAAACTTCCACAGATAGCTCAGGGACGAGTAGCCGGTGCCGAAGTCATCCGCCGCGATCGTCACCCCGAGCCGGCACAGGGCGCGCAGCACATCGGCCGCGACCACGGCATTCTCGATCAGCACCGATTCGGTGATCTCCAATTCCAGACGGCCTGCGTCCAGACCGGTATCCTCGAGGACGGTCTTCACATCGGTGACGAAGTCGGGATGCAGGAGCTGCCGCGCGGAGACGTTCACCGCCAGACGCAACGCGGTCCCCTGCCCCGGGGTCAGCGCCGCGACTTCACCGCAGGCGGTGGCCAACACCCAGCGGCCGACGGGGATGATCAGCCCATTGCGCTCCAGCTGGGGTATGAAGCGTGCCGGCGGTACGGCTCCCAGCGTGGGGGACTGCCAGCGCAGCAATGCCTCCAGCCCGACCACAGACCCATCGGCCGAGCGCACCACCGGCTGGAACACCAGATGCAGTTCATTGCGTTCCAGCGCACCGTGCAGCGCAGTGTCAAGTTGCAAATCTTCCTGCGAGCAATCACGCATCATGCTCTGATAGCAGTGAAAGCAATTGAGTCCATCGGCCTTGGCCCGATGCAGGGCGAGATCGGCATGGGACACCAGCGTTTCAGGATTCGTCGCATCCCGGGGATACTGGGCAATGCCAATGCAGGCGCTCACCGTGACGTCCCGATCGCCCAGGGTCAGGGGGCGGCCCATGAGTTTCAGCATCTGCGCGGCAATGCTGGCCGACCTGGAATCGTCGCAATTCGGCAGGATCATGGCGAATTCATCGCCCCCCAGACGAGCGATGTCGCCAACAGATTTACTGCACGCCGCCAACCGACCGGCAATCTGGCGCAAGACGTCATCGCCGGCACCGTAGCCCAGCGTGTCGTTGATCTTCTCGAGGTTATTGATTTCGAGCAACAGCAATAGCAAGGGGCCACTTTGGCCTGCGCCGGATCGCTCCATATGCGAGGCAAGCTTGCTCAGAAACAACTTTCGATTCGGAAGGCCGGTCAGGGCATCGTAATATTCCAGTTGATGAAGCCGTTGTTCGAGTGCAATTTGTTCATTGACCTTGCGCCCCGCGGAAACATAATGCGCAATTCGCCCATTTCCAACAGTGATCGGACTGATGGTTTGTTCATGGGTGAACAGTGAGCCGTCCTTGTGGCGATTAATGAAATTGGCGCGAAAGCTCTTGCCTTGTTTGAGCGTATCCCACAGTCGGCTGTAAAAGGACGCTTGGTGTACCCCCGATTTGAGCAGTGACGGGGACTGCCCGACCACTTCATCGCGTCGAAAGCCGCAGAGGGTCTCGCAGGCCGGATTGACGTACTGGATCACTCCGGCCTGATTGGTGATCACCACGGCATCGCCGACATAATCCAGCGCCTGCAGGTAGGGGCTGCTGGCACCCTCTCCAGGGCCGTGCGACGGCGCCGGCGGGGGCGTGGGCACCCGGAACAGACGCTGAGGACGTAGCGTCCTTAGGGCGCTGATTAGCCGTTCCATCAGTGAATCATTCCGTGCGCAGCAGGCATGTCAGGTCCGTGGGCCAACGGTTCATGGGGCCGTGATCCGGATCACCCACAGGCGTGCCAGATCCGCCGTGCCGTCGGTTCCGGCAACTGACTTGAACACCTGCACCGCCTTGTCCTTCTGCCCGGCATACAGGTAGGCCATGGCGAGCTTCAGCTTGGCGTCTTCCGGATACTTGAGACCGCCCTTGGCAATGCCTTTCTCGATGAGGCCGATGCCTTTGTCCATCTGGCCGTGGAGCACGAGGTTGAAGCCGGTGTTCACCAGCGTGATTCCCGTCTTGGCCGTCTCGGCACGCTTTTCATCTTGGGCCAGCGTCTTCAGATCATCGGCCGCCCCCTTCTGGGCCTGATCCTGCAGCTTCTTGTGCCGGGCCGCCTCCTCACCGCTGCCCAGCAGCTGATCGGCATAGCCCTGGTCGATCAGCTTCCTGGCTTCCACCGGGTAACCGGCCTGCACGGCCAGCCCGGCCATCTCCAGCACTTCGTCGGCGCCCTCCAGCGAACCGGCATAGCGTTGCAGGCGATAGGCGTCCAGCGCCAGGCGTTCGGAGAACTCCGGGTTTCTCTGGACGCGCCGAATCAGGTCGTTCCAGTACGCCTTCTTGGGGTAATGAATCGCCAGTTTTTCCAGGGCGGCGACCAGGCCGGCATTGCGGTTCAGTTTCAGCTCACAATTGGCCAAGAGTTGCAGCTGTATTTCCGGCGTCACTTTGCCGGCCGCTTCATCGGCACGATTGAGTTCCTGCAGCAAGGGCACCGCCTTGGCAAACTCGTTCTGCAAGTAGTAGGACTGGGCCAGCAAGAGCTTGATCTGTGCGTCGGCGCCGCCCTTGTCGAGGTAGCGCGAAGCCCACCGGACAGCGTTCGGGTAGTCGGGCTTGCGATAGAACTGCACCGCCAGTGCCCGGGCGATGTCCTGGTATTCGACGGCGGTCAGCCGGTCGAAGGCCATCGCTGCGGTAAATGCCTGGGCGGCGAGTTCGGTCTGGCCGTCGGCAAACGCCGCGGCGCCGCGCGAGCGGGCAATGAAGTACGACTCAAACGGGGTCTTGTTGGGAACCGCATCGGCTTCGTCGATCTTGGCCAGGGCGTCCTTGTACTGCTTCGCCTTGCTCAGCTCCTGCGCCGCCTGCAAGGGCTTGCCGACTTCGACGCGCACCTTGTCTTGGGTGGCGGAAGACTCTTCGGCGGCATATGCACTGCCTGCGCTGGGCAAGACGGCGCCACCGGCAAGGCCGAGCAGGAAGAAGCCAATCAAAATGGTTCGTAGGGTAAGAGACATGAAGAAGCACCTATGGGTCAATGGGGTCAATGCCAGATCGCGTGGGCGAAGCTGAACGAATCAAGAGTCACCAGACTGTTGGTCGACAGCCTGACTAAAAGTCATCCTCGAAGAATTCCAGAGGATTTCTCTGTCCCGCGGGTGTCTTGGCTTCTTCCCGCTTGCGCAAATCGACTCGCCGGATCTTCCCGGAAGCCGTCTTCGGCAGGTCGGAGAATTCGAGACGACGAATCCGCTTGAAGGGGGCCAGCCGCGCCTATCAACACGATGTTCGTATGCTCTAGTGTCGCCACAGATTCAAGAACTGATCGATGCACATGCGATACTGGCTGGCGCCGTGATCACCCGCGTCGCTGGCGGTTTCGCTTACGGACGAGGGCACCAGTGCGATCAGTACGGCTAAGCCCAAGACCCCCAGTACGATGACCGCCGCCGCAATCTTTACTGCGGTCGTGGCCCCATCGTCCGTCCGGACGTCAGCCTCAGACGGGTCTTCCGGCCCCTCTGAACCGCTCGTTTGATCAGCATCCATATGTATATGGCAAACCTCGCGTGTAGCGTTGACACAGACGCAGCTCCTCATCGACCACATAACCGGCCATGGCGGATCGGGGCGATCCACCCGCATCGCCTGATCGTGGTATCGGCTGCACCATCGCTATGTGCGGTTGGTGTAAATGAGCCATAGCCGCGCCATGTCAGCCACGCCATCGGTCCCCTGCACCGTCTTCAGCACCTGTGCCGCCCGGGCCTTCTGTCCGGCCTCGAGCAACAGGATTCCCAGATGCAACTTGGCATCTTCCGGATACTTGAGGCCCCCCTTCTTGATCCCCGCCTCCATGAGGCCGATCCCTTTCACACCGCCCAGATTGAATCCGAGGTTGACCAGTGCATTGCCGTCCGGGGATGCCTGGGCCGCTACCTCGTCGCGTGACGCCGTCTGGCTTTCTGCCAGGCGTTTATCGACCAACGCCTTGAGGCGCTGCTGACGTTCGAACTCCGCACCCTTGCCAAGAGCGCCGCTGGCATACCCTGCGCCGACGACTCGTTTGGCTTCGTTGGGCAAACCCGCTTGCAACGCCAGTTGCGCCATTTCCATGTAGTCGGCCGCGCTGGAGAGATTGCCGGTGGCCAGTTGCAGGCGATAGACGTCCAGGCTCAACCGATCCGAGAAGCCCGACTTCCTTCTGAGCCTTGAGATGAGCTCTGCCCACAGGCTCTTCTTCGGGTAATAGTTGAGGAGCTTTTCGATAGTGGCGACGTAGCCCGTCGAGTTGTTCTGCTTGAGGTAGGCGTTGGCCAGCAGCAGCAGCCTGTCTTCCGAAGGAGGTTTGCCCGCAGCGATATCGGACTGGATGTCGGCTTGCGCCTCCTTGGCGGCATTGGCCGTATCCCCGCTCTGGTAATAGGACTGGATCAGCAGCGTACGCATCGAGGCGCCGGTTCCACCGTCGCGGGAATAGCGCGTCGCCCATTTGATCGCCGCCGGGTAGTTCTTCGCACGGTAATGCGCGCCGGCCAGGGCTTCGACAATCTTCAACTGATCCCCCGCCGGAGCCTTGTTGGACGCCAGCAC
>CAMBRI010000023.1 GCA_945870205.1 Sulfuritalea hydrogenivorans sk43H
TATGCACGATGCTGGCTTGCGATCTACCCTTGGCGGCATCCCAGACGTTCTCCGCCAGTTGCAGGTAGGTCACAACGCTTCCATCGGCCCGCCGTTGTTTGCTCTCGCGTAGGTACATGCCACCTATCGTAGCGGCCTTCAGGGGCGAAAATCAACAATCCATGTATCTAGGGTTTTGGCGACTTTCCCCCCGGAAACCCGCGCCGTTACAGGGGGTTGGTGAAAAATGTGCCTCGGAAGTGTCAAAGTCGGGTCAAGGCAGCGGCATTGGCCGGATCGACGGTCAGGTAGCAGGCTGCGCCGAGGCTGCGATCCACTTCGGCGAGCAGACTCTCGAACAAGCGGGTGCCGATGCCGAGCCCGCGCCACGATTTATCGACCATCACCTTGTGCACGCACAGGGCTCCGCCGCGGGTCGGAAAAGCGAGGATGACCCCGGGGATCTGTGTCCCGTCACGGGCGACATGGACCCAGGCGCCGTCAACCCATATGCGCCAGACATGCTCTCCGTCGGGGATGAATTCGGGGTTGCGGTTGTCCAGCCAGGCCCGCCGGTCCAGCTCGGCAATTTCGAGGAAATCGCGACCGCGCGCGTTTTCGAAAACCATGGCTTCGAGTGCCGGTCGCTGTTCCGCGTTCATGACGTCAGGAATGAATTGATCATCAGCGGATTATTGCAGAAGGCTTGGCAAGGCCGCATAATTCGCCCCGATTCGGTGGAAGGCGGATGCGCTATCCGGCTTCCAGGGAACACGGTGTGATTCCGTGGCGGGCCCGCCGCTGTGACCGGGGACGAAGGCTGCACGATGCCACTGGGCCGCATTTGAGTAGATGCCCGGGAAGGCGCAGCCCAAGGACGATCCGGGAGCCAGAAGACCGACCGATCACTCTAAAGCCCGTGCTGCGGGCTTTGGTCCGCGTTTGGACGCGCGGAACAAAGCCCCGGTGCGCTTTGTAAGGATGAATCGGATGCATTCCCCGTACGCATGTCCCCGCTTTGCCGTTACGCCAGTGGATCGCTCGCTGGCCGCCGAACTGCAAGGCATGATCGACCAGAAAACCAAGCCGCAAGGCGCGCTCGGCCGCCTCGAAGAACTGGCCCTGCAACTCGGCCTGATCCAGCACAGCCTCGCGCCGCGCATCGCCAATCCGCATGTGCTGGTCTGTGCCGGCGATCATGGCGCCGCCAGGGCGGGCGTCTCGGCCTTTCCGCAGGAAGTCACCTGGCAGATGGTGGAAAACTTTCTCGCCGGCGGCGCAGCGATCAATGTTCTGGCGCGCCAGGCCGGCATGAAACTGGTGGTGGCGGACGCTGGCGTGGCGCATGATTTCGGCCCGCGTGAACACCTGGTCGACGCGAAAGTAGGCGCTGGCGGTACGGCGAATTACCTCGAAGGCGCGGCGATGAGCGAGGCCCAGTGCGCTGTCGCGATGGGCCATGGCGCGAAACTCGCCCGCGACTTCGCCGCCGCCGGTTGCAATGTGATCGGCTTTGGTGAAATGGGCATCGGCAATACCGCTTCGGCGTCACTCATCACCCACTGCATCACTGGCTTGCCGCTGGCCGATTGCGTCGGGCGCGGCACCGGGCTCGATGACGCAGGGCTCGAGCGCAAGCGCGCGCTGCTGGCGCAGGCGATGGCCGCTTGGCCGCAGCGGCCACCGTTCAGTCACCTCCCCCTCACGGAGGGAGCGGCCGGGAGGGGGAGCCCACATTTGGGCAAAGCCGAAGCGGGTCCAGATGCCTTGCGCGTCTTGACCCGCTTCGGCGGCTTTGAGATCGCCATGCTCGCCGGCGCCATGCTGGCTGCAGCGGAAGCGCGCATGACGCTGCTGATCGACGGCTTCATCGTCACCGCCGCTCTGCTGGTCGCCGCGCAGATGTCACCGGCGATCCTCGACTACTGCGTGTATGCCCACTGCTCCAACGAAGCCGGCCACCGCCGGCAACTCGACTGGCTCGGGGGCCGCCCCTTGCTCGACCTCGGCCTGCGCCTGGGCGAAGGCACCGGCGCGGCGCTGGCCCTGCCGTTACTGAACGCCGCCTGCGCCTTCATGAACGAAATGGCGAGTTTCGAATCGGCCGGGGTCAGCGAGAAGACCGGATGAAGCGCGAGCTGGAATATTTCTTCGCCGCGCTGCGCTTCTTCACGCGGCTGCCGGTGCCGGCCTGGGTCGGGCACAGCCAGGACCAGCTCGACCATGCGGCGCGCTACTTTCCGCTGATCGGCATCCTGATCGGCGGCATCGGCGCCGGCGTCACGGAACTGACGGCACTGGCGCTGCCGCTCGGCGTGGCGGTGCTGCTCGGCATGGCGGCGACGCTACTGGCAACCGGCGCCTTTCACGAAGACGGCTTCGCCGACTCCTGCGACGGCTTCGGCGGCGGCTGGGACAAGGCCCAGGTACTGGCGATCATGAAGGATTCCCGCGTCGGCAGCTACGCCACGCTGGGCGTCGGCCTGATCCTGCTGACCAAGTGGAGCGCGCTAACCGAAATCGATGCCGCATTCGGTCCACCCTTTCTCGCCCTGGCGCTGATCGCCGGACACGCGGTGTCGCGCCTGGCGCCGACCGTGCTGATCTTCGCCCTCGACTATGTGCGCGATGACGACAGTTCCAGATCCAAGCCGCTGGCGCGGCGCATGGCGCCGGGGGAGCTGGCCTTCGCGGCAATCTGCGGCCTCGCTCCCTGCCTGCTGCTGCCGCTAGCCGACATGCTGGTGGCGCTGGCCGCCGTGGCGCTCGCCACCTGGCTCGCCGCCCGCTATTTCCTGCGCCGCATCGGCGGCTACACGGGCGACTGCCTGGGCGCCACGCAACAGCTCAGCGAGATCGCCTTCTATCTGGGCCTGCTGTGCAGCTTTATCTGATCCGCCACCCCGCGCCGCGGGTGGCCACCGGCATCTGCTATGGCCGCACCGATCTGGCGCTGGCCGAGGCAGCGGCCCTGGCGGCGGCACGCATCCTGCCGCAGCTGCCCGCGCAGCTTCCCGTCTTTACCAGTCCGCTGCGGCGCTGCCGGCAGTTAGCGGACGAATTGCATCCTGCCGTGCGCAGCGATGCGCGCCTGCAGGAAATGGATTTCGGCGCCTGGGAAATGCGTCCGTGGAACGATATCCAGCGCGAAGCGCTCGATGGCTGGGCCGCCGACCCGCTGGGCTATACGCCGCCACAAGGCGAATCCGTCGCGGCATTGCAGACGCGCGTGCTCGACTTCCTTGCCGAAACTCATCGGGCAGGAATCGAGCGCGCCGTGCTGGTGACCCATGCCGGCGTGATGAAGGTCATCCTCGGCCAGGTGCAGAGCCTGCCTCCCCGGCGCTGGATGGCGCTGCAGTTCGACTATGAAAGCGTCGTCTGCGCAAGCTTGGACCCTTCCGCCATTGCGGCCCGGACCTAGTTGTGTGCGCGGTGCCGGCACCGCAATCAGCATCCCAAAAAAGCTCCCGCGCGCAGTTGTGAGCCGTTGCAGGACCGCCTAAAATCACCCAATGCGCCAATCCGTGAAACCGCTCACGCCCCTCATGAAGCCTGGAGCCCAATGAGACCAAAACAGAGACCACAACATCTGCTGGCCAAGGCTATGCTTCTGGTCTGTGTGCTTGCCGCCCATGCCGTTTGCGCGCAGACCCAGCCCGACCCCGAGCAGTTGCGCCGACTGGCGGAACAGAAACTCAAGCTGGTCGAGATGCTGGTCAATTCGCCGGCGGCCCAGGCCAGCAGCGCGAGCAAGGACGCCGAGGTTGCCGGGTTGGTCGAACGCAGCCGAGAACTCCTCAAGCAGGCTCGCGAAACCCTCGCGGCGCAACGCTATGGCGAAGCGGCACAGGCACTGGACGAAGCCTTGCGCAGCGTCTCCAAGGCCAACAGCCGAAACTCGGGTGGCCTGTCCGAAAGCGTGCAGAAGCAGCGCCTGCAGGAGATGAGCGAGCAGGTCGCCACTTACCGCGCCTCGCTGGCCGAACTGGCCAAGGCCCAGGGCAACACCACCAGCGCCCAGTCCTCGCTGCAACGTGTCGATGCCCTGGCTGAAGAAGGCCGCAAGCTTGCCGCGGCCGGGCGACTGGGAGATGCCAACAAGAAAATGGCCGAAGCCTACAAGCTGGAAGTGGAAGAAATCTCCCGCTTGCGCGCCGGTCAGGAAGTGGTGATGTCGCTCAAGTTCAACACGCCGGCCGACGAATACGCCTATGAGCAAAAGCGCTTCCATTCGAATGAAATCCTGGTCGGCATGATGATCGGCGAGGGGCGCGCCGAAGGCGACAAGCGGCGCCTGGTCGACGGCTTCATCCAGGAGGCTGGGCGACTCAAAGCCGAAGCGATCGATCAGTCGATCAACAACAACTACAAGGAAGCCGTGTCCCTGATGGAAAAGGGCTTCATCCAGCTCAATCGCGCCCTGCAATCCATGGGCGTGCCGGTATTTTAACGCTCATTGCCGCGAGAGCCATCCGCCGATGATGAAACACGCGAAAAGTGAATTTAGGGCCCGCCCCTCCCATCCTCCCCTCACGGGGAGGCTTCCAATCAGCGCGCTTCGCGCGGGTATCACCCGTCGCTCCGAACGAGATGTTTCACGTTAGGGAAGTCCCATGATGAAGTCATTGATTCGCCTGTCGCTGCTCGTCGCCCTGGCGTTGAGCAGCCAGTGGATTCGGGCCGCCGATGCCGTGGCCGTCAATCTGGCGGGCCAGCAGCGCATGCTGTCGCAGAAGATCGTCAAGTCCTGGTGCCAGATCGGGCTCAACGTACTGCCTGCCGTTTCCAAGGCACAACTCGATGACTCGGTGCGACGCTTCGACAGCAACCTCAAGGAACTTGATCCGGCGGCGACCAGCGCGGAAGCGCGCAACGCCTTGGCCGGCCTGCGCGCCGCCTGGGCGCCGCTGCGCGCGGCGGCATTTGGCGTGATCCGCCAGGCCGATGCGGCGCAACTCGATTCCCGCGCCGAAGACGTGCTGATGGCGGCGGAGCGTCTGGCCCGCGTGCTGCAGGATCAGGCGAGCGAACCGGTCAGCCGCTGGGTCAATCTGGCCGGTCGCCAGCGCATGCTCTCGCAGCGACTGGTGAAGGTGTACATGCTGCAGCAATGGAAAGTGGGCGGCACCGCGCTGCGCGAGGAGACGGAACGTGTGCAGAACGAATTCGCCGGAGCGCTGGCCAGCATGCAGCAGCGCACCGACAACAGCCCGGCCCTGCGCGCCGAGCTCGACAATCTCGCCTTGCAATGGGAGTGGCTGCAAACGGTGCTGGCCACCGAAGGCGCGGATTCCTTCCGCCTGATCATGGCCGAGGGCGGCGAGGCGGTGCTGCAACTGGCCGACCAGGTCACCCGCCTCTACGAACAGTCTGCCAAATAAGCCAATTCCAGGAGAGCACGGATGCCCCTTGATCGTCGTCAGTTTTTTCAGGCCAGCGCTGCACTGGGCGCCTCATTCGCCCTGCCGGCGCCGCTGCTCGCCGCCGAAAAAGGCAAAGAGCGGCGAATCGACCTGGTTTCATCCGCATTCACGGTGGCGCTCGACCCCTCCGGTGCGAGCCGCAGTGCCGTGTGGGGTTTTAATGAGCAGTTGCCGGGGCCGACGCTGCGTTTTCGCCGCGGCGAGCGCGTCCATCTGGCGGTCAAGAACGAGTTGCCGCAGGAGACGGCGGTGCACTGGCACGGCCTGCGCGTACCCAACGCCATGGATGGCGTGCCGGGCGTCACCCAGCACCCGATCGCCACCGGCGGCCGCTTCGATTACCGCTTCGAGCTGCGCGATTCAGGCACCTTTTGGTACCACCCGCACCAGGCCAGTTTCGAGCAGGTGCCGCGCGGACTCTACGGTGCGCTGATCGTCGAGGAGGAAAAGCCGCCAAGCGTGGACCGCGATGAAGTCTGGGTTCTGTCGGACATGAAGCTCGACAACCAGCGCCAGCCGGTGGAGGACTTCGGCCGCATCCTCGACATCGCCAACGACGGACGGATCGGCAACCAGATCCTGGTCAATGGCCTCGTGGCCGGCTCGCAACGCACGCTTACGATTCGTTCCGGGGAGCGGCTGCGGCTGCGCCTGATCAACGCGGCATCGGCGCGCTTCTTCCGCCTCGCCATCGACGGCCACGAGGCGCGCATCATCGCCTTCGACGGCCAGGGCGTAACGCCGCATCCGCTGCCGGCCGGCGGCCTGGCGCTGGGGCCGGGCATGCGCGTGGACCTGATCATCGACTGCATGGGTTCGCCGGGGCAAAGCTTTCCCCTGCGCGATCTCGGCCGCCCGCCGGCCACGCCGACCGTATTGGGAGCGCTGACCTATTCATCGCAGCCGGCGCTGCGCAGCAAGCCGCTGGCATCGGCGGTAACGCTCGCACCCAACCGGATCGCCGAACCCGATCTGGCCAAGGCCTCGGACCACTACATCATTTTCCAGGGCGGCATGCGCGGCTCGCCGGTAATCGGCCTGGTGGACGGCAAACCGTCGCGCATCCAGGAGATCATGGCCAAACAGGGGCTGGCGTGGACCATGAACTACAACGCCCAGCACGAGCACGCGCTGATGCACGAACCCCTGCTGCACCTGCGCACGGGCGAACACGTCATGCTGCACATGATCAACGAGACCGACTTCCTCCATCCGATGCATTTGCACGGCCACTTCTTCCGTGTCCTCGCGGTCGATGGCAAGCCAACGCCGCATCGCGAATGGCGCGACACCGTGATCATGGGCCCGCGCCAGAGCATCGACGTCGCCTTTGTCGCCGACAACCCGGGCGAATGGATGTACCACTGCCACATCCTCGATCACGCCGCCGGCGGCATGATGGGCACGATCGTCGTCGAATAGCCGGCGCGAGTCCGAGGGCTCAGATGTAGTTGGCGACCTCGATCAGGTTGCCGTCGGGATCCCGGAAATACACCGACATGATCGGCCCTGTGGCACCAGTGCGGGATACCGGGCCTTGCTCGATGGCGACGCCGCGACCCTGCAGATGCACCATGACATTGGCGATGGGCGTCCCGGTGATCAGGCACAGGTCGGCCGAACCGGGTAGCGGCCGCACGGCATGCGGCTCGAGCGGTGCGGCAGCCGAATGCAGGTTGATCTTCTGCGCGCCGAAGGCCAAGGCGCGGCGGCCGGCGCCGAAAGTCACGGCCTCCATGCCCAGCACGTCGACATAGAAGGCGAGCGTCGCGTCGATATCGTGCACCGTCAGCACCAGGTGGTCGAGGCGGTCAATCTTCATGTTCATCAGGCCTTCTTTTGCGCAAGAATCTGGACGACTTCACCGAGCCCGGTATGGTGGCGGCCTTCCTGCACCTCGCGCAGGCCGGAAAAACGATGCAGGATGAGGCAGCCGACCAATTCCTGTTCGATGTCCGCCAGTGCGGGCAGCAGTTCGGCCTCGGGCGGACCGCCGGTGCCGCGCCCGAGTTGACCCGGGCCGTAGGCCTCGAACACCATCAGGCCGCCGGGCTTGAGTCCGGCCACACAGCGCGCATGCAGGTCGCGGCGAACCCTGGGTGGCAAGTGAGCGAAGATCGAAACGATGCCATCCCAGGCGGACAGGCCGAGATCGAAACTGCCGAGGTCGGCTGCCTGCGTGCGGATCGCGACGCCGTGCTCCACCGCCATGCGTGCGGCCTTGTCGAGGCCGCGCTGGGCGATATCGACCGAGGTCACCTCGAAGCCTTGTCGCGCCAGCCAGACGCCATTGCGCCCCTCGCCATCGGCCAGACAAAGCAGTTGGCCGCCCCTGGCAAACTGCCCGGCGACGCTGGCCAGGAAATCGTTCGGTGCGATGCCGTAGGCGAATCCCTCTGCTGCGTAGCGCTGGTTCCAGAAGGCAGCGAGTTTGTCGGGCGCGCTCACCGTCTGGCCTGTGCTTCGACAAGAATCGCTTGCGCGCGCAGCACAACCGGGCGGTCCACCATCTTGCCGTCAACCGCCACCGCCGCCCCGCCCGACGCGGTATCGGCCGCGATCACGCGTTGCGCCCAGGCCACCTCCTCCGCGCTCGGCGCAAAGCAGCGATTGACCACGGCCACCTGGCGCGGATGTATGCACAGCTTGCCGCCGAAGCCCAGGCGACGCGCGCGCAGGGCATCGGCCTGCAGGAGCTCGGCATCGTCTATGGCGGTGCATACGCCGTCGATCGGCGCGGCAATGCCGGCCAGCCGCGAGGCCAGCACCAGCGCCGTAAGAAACGGCAGCAGTTCTTCCTCGGTGGCGCGCATATTCAGGTCGGCCTGGAAGTCGATGTGGCCGAAAATCAGGCGCTCGACCCGGTCGGCATGGGCCAGCGCACGACGCTGTTCGAAGCCCAGCGCCGATTCGATCAGCGGCAGCACGGCCAGCCCGCCGCCGGCACGGCTTGCCACCACCACATCGTCGGGGTGCTCCGCCTTGGGCAGCACCACGGCCGACACGCCGGGCCGCGCCAGCAGTTCGAGATCGGCGGCGAACCAGGGCGTATCGGCGGCGTTGATGCGTACCAGCACCGGATGCGCCGGATCAAGCCAGGCCGCCAGCGCGGCGCGCGCCGCGTCCTTGTCGGCCGGCGCAACCGCGTCCTCGAGGTCGACGATCACGGCATCTGCACCGGAGCCAAGCGCCTTGTGGAAGCGCTCCGGCCGGCTGGCGGGAACGAAGAGCAGGGAGATGAGCGGCTTCATGAAGTGACTGGCAGCAGATCGCCGACCACGGCAAGCGACTCCAGATTCCAGATCTGTTCGATCACGCGGCGCATCTCCATCTCGGTGGCGCCGTCGCGGTAGGCCGCGAGGCGCAGCGCCTTGTCTTCGAGCTCGGCACGGCTCAAGGTATTGCCGGGGTCGCCCTTGGGCTCGTCGATGCGTCCCTCGATGCGCCGCCCATCCCTGGTCGTCACCGTCACCTTGCCGATCCAGCGCACCGGGTAGGCAGCGTCGACTTCGGCATCAAGCTGCATCGCGACGCGCGCGGCGAAATCCCGCACCGCCGGGTCGCGGAACAGCGTGTCGAATTCGGCCAGCCCGGCACGGCCCTGCATTGCGATCAGGCCGAGCACCGTGCCCATGGAAAACTTGGCCTGGTGCACCGTCTGCGGATCGGTCACCGGGCCGAGTACGTCGATCGCTCCCTGATGAACATGGGCGACGACGCTGTCGATGTCGCCCACGGAGAGATTGTTGGCCTGCATCGACTGCAGCAGGGCATCGGCCGCCGGGTGGTTGTGGCGGCACGAGGCGTGGAACTTGAACGAGGTCTCGGCCACGGTCCAGCGCGTGCCGAGGCCATCGACCAGGCGCGCCGGATCGGCATCGGTCGAGGTGCCGGCGGCCAGGCCTTGCGGCCCTTCGAGGATGTGTTGCGCGCCAGTGAAGCCGTCATCCGCCAGATAGGCGGCGGTGAGTCCTGCGGCAACGGCATGCGCCGTATGCAACTGCTTGGAGTGGGCCGCATCGCGCAGGAACTCCCAGAGCCCGGCGGACTGGGTGCCGGCGGAGCCGAAGGCATGCAGCATCTTTTCGGCATCAAGGCCGAGCAGGCGACCGACCGCTGCCGCGGCAGCCAACGTGCCCGCCGTGCCGGTGGTGTGGAACACGCGGTAATGCGAGCGGCCGAGGTATTCGCCGACGCGAATGCCGACCTCGTAGCCGGCGACGCAGGCCACCAGCAAATCGCGCCCCGATTTTCCCAGCGCCTGAGCCACCGCCAGCGCCGGCGGAAACACCACGGTGGCCGGATGGAACACCGAGCCGTTATGCACGTCGTCCTGTTCGGCGACATGCGAGGACGCTGCATTGACCATCGCGGCGAACAGAGGCGATGTGCGGCGACGCGAGATCAGCACTTGCGCAGCGCCCGCGGTCGGTCCCATGGCGCGGGCGAAGCGCTGGATGATCTCGACCGGCTCGGCTGCCTTGCCCGCGAGTGCGGATGCGACCCAGTCGAGCAGCAGGTCTTCCGTCCGGCGCAGCACGGCCGGCGGTATCTGTTCCAGCCGCAACTCGGCGGCGAAGCGGGCCAGGGTCCGGCTGGGATGGTCAGTGGTCATCGGCGGCTTTCAAACGGCATGGGTGGATTCGAGGCGGGCGATGTCCTCGGCGCCATAGCCGAGGTCGGCAAGGATGTCGCGGGTATGCTGGCCGAGTGCCGGCACGGCATCCATGCGCGCCTTGACATCGCTCGGCAGGCCGGGCGGCAGCAGGGCCGGCAAGGGGCCTGCCGGGCTGTCGATCTGCACCCAGCGCCCGCGTGCCTGCAGCTGTTCGTGCCGCCAAAGGTCGTGCATGTCGTTGACGTGGGCGTTGGCGATGCCGGCGGCATCGAGGCGCGCCACCACCTGCTCCGAACTCAAGCCGGCGAAGGCCTGCTCGACCAGCGCCTTGATTTCGGCACGCGCCGCCGTGCGCTTCAGGTTCGAGGCATAGCGCTGATCAGTTGTCAGCTCCGGCTGGAGCAGGACCTTGTCGCAGAAGATCGCCCATTCGCGTTCATTCTGCAGGCCCAGCATCACCACCTTGCCATCGCCAGCGGTGAAGGGGCCGTAGGGGTAGATCGTGGCATGCGCCCCCCCGGAGCGCGGCGGCGGCGCGGCACCGTCAATGGCGTAGTAGAGCGGATAGCTCATCCATTCGGCCATGGTCTCGAGCATCGAGACTTCGACTCGCGATCCCATGCCTGTTTTGCCACGCTGGATCAGCGCCGCCAGGATGTTGCTATAGGCATACATGCCGGCCGAAATGTCGGCGATCGAGCAGCCAGCCTTCGACGGCTCGTCGGGTGTGCCGGTAACCGAGAGGAAACCGGATTCGCTCTGGATCAGCAGGTCATAGGCCTTCTTGTCGCGGTAGGGCCCGGAATCGCCGTAGCCGGAGATGTCGCAGACGATCAGGCGCGGATATTTCGCGTGCAGGGCTTCGAAGGAAAGACCGAGGCGCGCGGCGGCACCGGGAGCGAGGTTCTGCACCAGTACGTCGGCCCCGGCCAGCAGGCGCTGCAGGATGTCCTGCGCGGCCTCGTGCTTGACGTCGAGCGTCAGGCTTTCCTTGGAGCGGTTGGTCCACACGAAATGCGAGGCCAGACCCTTGACACGTTCGTCATAGCCGCGAGCGAAGTCGCCGGAGCCGGGACGCTCGACCTTGATAACGCGGGCGCCGAGGTCGGCCAGTTGGCGAGTGCAGAAGGGCGCCGCGATGGCGTGCTCCAGGGAGACGACGGTTATGCCGTCGAGCGGACGGCTTGCAGTGGCCATCTGTGCGCTCCTCAAAACGACCTGGGAAGTCCGAGCACATGCTCGGCCACATGCGACAGGATCAGGTTGGTGGAGATCGGCGCCACCTGGTAGAGCCGCGTCTCACGAAACTTGCGCTCGACGTCGTACTCGCAGGCGAAGCCGAAGCCGCCGTGGAACTGGATGCAGGCGTTGGCGGCTTCCCACGAGGCCTTGGCGGCGAGGTACTTGGCCATGTTGGCCTGCGCCCCGCAGGGCTGGTGCGCATCGTACAGCCGGCAAGCCTCGTAGCGCATCAGGTTGGCCGCCTCGACCTCGATGTAGGACTCGGCGATGGGGAACTGCACGCCCTGATTCTGGCCGATGGGACGGCCGAAGACGATGCGCTCCTTGACGTAGGCACTGACCTTGTCGATGAACCAGTAGCCGTCGCCGATGCACTCGGCGGCGATCAGCGTGCGCTCGGCGTTGAGCCCGTCGAGGATGTACCTGAAACCCTTGCCCTCCTCGCCGATCAGATTCTCGGCCGGGATTTCGAGGTTGTCGAAGAACAGTTCGTTGGTCTCGTGATTGACCATGTTGGGAATCGGCCGTACCGTGAGTCCCTTGCCGATTGCGTCGCGCAGGTCGACGATGAAAATCGACATGCCCTCGGACTTCTTCTTCACCTCGGCCAGCGGCGTGGTGCGCGCCAGCAGGATCATGAGGTCGGAATGCTGGATGCGCGAGATCCACACCTTCTGTCCGTTGACCACGTAGCGGTCGCCCTGCTTCACCGCCGTGGTCTTGATCTTGGTGGTGTCGGTGCCGGTGCTGGGTTCGGTGACGCCCATCGACTGCAGGCGCAGTTCGCCGGCGGCGATCTTGGGCAGGTAGAGCCGCTTCTGCTCTTCCGAGCCGTGGCGCAACAGCGTACCCATGTTGTACATCTGGCCGTGGCAGGCGCCGGAGTTGCCGCCGCAGCGGTTGATTTCTTCCATGATCACCGAGGCCTCGGTCAGGCCCAGGCCAGAGCCGCCGTATTCCTGCGGGATCAGCGCCGCCATCCAGCCGGCCTTGGTCAACGCATCGACGAAAGCGTCGGGGTAGGCGCGCTCCATGTCGAGCTTGCGGAAGTATTCGGCGGGATACTGGTCGCAGAGGTCGCGCACGGCGTCGCGAATGTCCTGGTAGGCGTCGTTGGCGTTTTGCATGCTTGGTCTCTTTGGGGTCGGGGGGTGTTTCAGGCGAGCGTGACGCGCATGTCCATGGTCAGCGAACCTTCGGCATCGCGTGTCCACAGCTTGATCGTCCGGCCGTCGTCCTGCGGCTGGCCGCAAAGCTGGAAGGGGGCGATGTCGAACACCGGCTTGACGGCGCGGAACTCGATGGCCGCAATGGTCGCGGCCGGCCGCTTACGCCGCAGGAGGTCGACCAGCATCGTCGCGATCAGCGGGCCATGCACGATGAGGCCCGGGTAGCCCTCGACTTCGGTGACATAGCGACGGTCGTAGTGGATGCGGTGGCCGTTGAAGGTCAGTGCGGAATAGCGGAACAACAGCACGTCGTCGGGTACGACTAGTCTTTCCCAGGCCTGCTGCGTCGGGGCCGGCTGGTACGCAGGCGCCGGTGCATCGGCAGCGGGCATGTCGCGGTAGACGATGTCGTGTTCCTCGGTGATCGCCAGTCCGCGCGGGCCGTGAAACTCGTGGCGAACAAGAACGAACACGAGCTCTCCCGAGCGCCCGCTCTTGTGATCGACCGACATCACCTGGGACCGGCGCTGCACCGTGTCGCCAACGCGCAACGGCTGCGGGAAGGTCAAACGACCGCCGGCCCACATGCGGCGTGGCAGCGGCACCGGCGGCAGGAAGCCGCCCCGCGCCGGGTGGCCGTCGGGCCCGATCGCCGACTGGCGCGCCGCCGGCACGCACAGCGTCCAGTGCCAGGGCGGCGGCAGCGGATCGCCGGCCGCCGGATAGGCATCCTCGCGGTCCAGGGTCGCCGCCAGCGCGGCCACCTTCGACGCCGTGACGTCGTCGTCAAGGGTTTCGCTGCGACCAACCCAGCCGCGCAGGTGATCAAGATCAATCATGCGAACTCTCAGCCACGCTCATTTGTTCGGATCGAAGCCGGTTTCCTTGTAGAAGGCCTTGATCAGGTCGGCACCTACCCGCTCTTCCATCTGCCGGTGCGACTTGACCATGACCCGCTTCCATTCGCCCTTTTCCGCCGGCGTGAGGGTCAGGATCTGCGTCTTGCCCGACTTGCGAATGCCTTCCAGCGCATCGTCGTTTTCCTTCTTGGCGACATCGTTGGCGAGTTTGCTCGCATCCTTCATCGCCCCGTCGAGAATGGTCCGCAGATCCGCCGGCAGGCTGTCCCAGAACTTCTTGTTGGTGATCACCGCGTAACCGATGTAGCCATGGTCCGAGAGGGTCAGGAATTTCTGCACTTCGTGATGCTTCTGCGTGTAAATGTTGGACAGGGTGTTTTCCGAGCCATCGACCACGCCGGTCTGCATCGCCTGGTACACCTCCGAAAAAGCCATCACCTGCGGCAACGCATTGATGGTGCGCATCTGCGCCTCAAGCACCTTGGATGACTGAATGCGCAGCTTGAGGCCCTTGAAGTCATCGGGCTTCTTCAGCGGACGATTGGCCGACATCTGCTTGAAGCCGTTGTCCCAGTATGCCAGGCCGAGGATGCCGCGCATCTCGAGCTTGTTCAGCAGCATCTGGCCCAGCGGCCCCTCGGTGATGCGATGCATTTCTTCGATGCTGTCGAAGATATAGGGCAGGTCGAACACCTCGAACTCGCGCACGCCGAGCGGGCCGAATTTCGACACCGAGGGCGCCAGCATCTGCACCGCGCCGAGCTGCAGCGCTTCGAGTTCCTCCTTGTCCTTGTATAGCGAGCTGTTCGGGTAGACCTCGACCTTGACCCGACCCTGGGTGCGCTCCTCGGCCAGCTTCTTGAACTGGTCGGCGCCCTTGCCTTTCGGTGTATCGCTGGTGGTTACATGGCTGAACTTGATGACGATGGGCGCGGCGGCCTGCTGCGCCGCCACCGGCAAGGCGAACATCAGCACCAGTGCGGCAAGCGCTCCCGAGCAACGAATGAAATGATTCATGCGGCCTCCTCCTTGTTTTTCGGATATTGCGTCAGGCCCGGCCGAAACTCGACCGTGACTGGCCCTTAGTCTAAGAGGAGATGGCAGTCCGGGGCAATCGCGACCGGCCGGGAAACCGACCGTAAGGATCAACTACAGGCGATTGACTCGGGGAAACTTCGCAGCGAAGAATTCGGGCATGGGCACCACCTTCTTCGCCCGGTAGTCGAAGAAGACGAAGCCGGATTTCGCCATGGCGATCAAAGTCGCGTCGGCCGGGCGCGTGACGCGGAAGATGATGTCACCGCCATACTTGTTGAAGTCCATCACGCCGATCTCGAAGCGTAGTTCGTCGCGTGTATAGGCCTCGGCCAGGTAGGTGGTGGCCAGGTCGGTGACGATGATCTTGTCATCGGTGCTTTCCTCGACGCCGAAGTCGAACAGGAAGCGTGCCCGCGCTTCCGAGATCATCGAAATCATCGAGTCATTGCCGAGGTGGTTGGCGCCGTTGATGTCCGTGATCCGTACCGTGAGATCGGTCGAATAGCAGAACTGGTCCGGCGGGAATTGCAGTGAAATACGTGCCATGGCGCTGTCGAGAAAATCCGGTGGACAAAAAAACGCGCCTGATCTCTTTTGGAAATCAGGCGCTTGGTGCTGGCGACCCCACCGGGATTCGAACCCGGGTTCATACCGTGAAAGGGTATTGTCCTAGGCCTCTAGACGATAGGGTCAATACTGTTCTTGGTGGAGGTACGCGGGATCGAACCGCGGACCTCTTGCATGCCATGCAAGCGCTCTCCCAGCTGAGCTATACCCCCACAAGAGAGCGCGCATTATATGGAGCCGGGGTCGGCCTGTAAAGGCCTTGTTTCAATATTTCACAGCAGCTTGCCGGGATTCATCAGGCCGCACGGATCGAGCGCCTGCTTCACCGCACGCATCAGGGCCATTTCGATATCGCTCTTGTAGCGCAGGACTTCCTCGCGCTTCAGCTGCCCGAGGCCATGCTCGGCAGAAATCGAGCCGTCCAGTTCATGCACCAGATCGTGCACGATGCAATTGACGGCCGCGGTCTGCGCGATGAAATCGCCGTTCGACTGTGCATCGGGACGCGACTGGTTGTAATGCAGGTTGCCGTCGCCGATGTGGCCGAAGCAGACGATGCGTACATTCGGGAATGCGCTCTGCAAGGCGGCGTCGGCGCGGGCGATGAACTCGGCAATGCGCGACACAGGAACGGCAATGTCGTGCTTGATCGATACGCCTTCGATCTTCTGCGCCTCGGAAACGTTTTCGCGCAGCGCCCACAAGGCGGCAGTCTGCGCCCCGCTGGCGGCGATCACGGCGTCGTCCACCACGGCGTCAGCCGCCGCACTTGCCAGCGCCTGTTCCAGCGTGGCAACCAGATCGTCGCGCCCCCCGGAGAGTTCGATCAGCACCTGCCAGGCCGGCTTGTCGTGAAGCGGATCGCGCGCATGCGGAATGTGGCGCAGCACCAGATCCAGCGCCGGCCGGCCGACGATCTCGAAGGCCGTCACGTTGTCTCCTGCGGCATCGCGCAAACGGCCCAGCAGGCGCACCGCGGCGGCCGGATCGGGTACCGCCACCCAGGCCGTCGCCTGCGCGCGCGGCCGCGGGAAAAGCTTCAGGGTGGCCGCCGTGATCAGCCCCAGCGTGCCTTCTGCGCCAATGAACAGATGCTTGAGGTCGTAGCCGGTATTGTCCTTGCGCAAGGCGCGCAGGCCGTTCCAGATGCGGCCATCGGCCAATACCACTTCGAGGCCCAGTGTCAGTTCGCGCGCGTTGCCATAGCGCAGCACCTGCACGCCGCCAGCATTGGTCGACAAGTTGCCGCCGATGGTCGCGCTACCCTCCGCCGCCAGCGACAGCGGGAACAGGCGATTGGCCCCGGCAGCGGCCTCCTGCACCGCATGCAGGGTGCAGCCGGCATCGACCGTGATCGAGTTGTTGTCGGCATCGATGGCACGGATCCGGTTCAGGCGCCGCAGGCAGACGAGCACTTCGCCGCCCCGCGGCGTCGCCCCGCCGCACAGCCCGGTGTTGCCGCCCTGCGGCACGATGGCGACGCCGACTGCAACGCAGGCGCGCACCACTGCCGCTACTTCGGCGGTATCGGCCGGCAGCACGACGCAGAGCGCGTCGCCAGAATAGCGGCCGCGCCAGTCGGTGCAAAACGGCGCGACATCAGCGGCCTCGACGAGCACATGGCGCTCGCCCAGCAACTGGCGCAATTCGCTGATCAGTGCGTCCATGCCGACCGCAGACGCTCAATCCGCCGGTGTCAGCGCGGCGTAGAGGTCGTGCACGTCGCAGTCGACGACGCTGACTTCGGCGAATTCGCCGATTTCGAGATCGTGGCCATCGGTGATGTAGACCAGGCCGTCGACATCCGGAGCATCGCCCTCGGAGCGGGCTATTGCACCGTCTTCGTCGATCTCATCGACCAGCACCTTGATGCGGCGGCCGATCTTGCGCTCGAGGCGCTGTGTGGAAATGTCTTCCTGGTGGCGCAGCAGGCGCGCCTTGCGCTCTTCGCGCAGGCCTTCGGGCAATGCGCCCGGCAGAGCATTTGCCGTGGCGCCATCGACCGGGGAATAGGAGAAGGCGCCAACGCGGTCGAGTTGCGCCTCGTCGAGGAAATCCAGCAGTTCGTTGAACTCGGCTTCGGTCTCGCCGGGAAAGCCGGTGATGAAGGTGCTGCGTATCGTCAGGTCCGGAACCACGCGCCGCCACGCCGCGATGCGCTCAAGCACCTTCTCGCTGGACGCGGGCCGCTTCATCAGCTTGAGGATGCGTTGGCTGGCGTGCTGGAAGGGTACATCGAGATAGGGCAGTATCTTGCCTTCCGCCATCAGCGGGATCAGGTCATCGACGCTGGGATAGGGATAGACGTAATGCAGGCGCACCCACAAGCCGAGTTTGCCCAGTTCACTGCACAGTTCATAAAGTCGGGTCTTGACCGGCCTGCCGCCCCAGAAGCCGGTGCGGTACTTGACGTCCACGCCGTAGGCGCTGGTGTCCTGCGAAATCACCAGCAGTTCGCGTACCCCGGCAGCGGCCAGCACTTCGGCTTCGCGCAGCACCTCGCCGATCGGTCGCGACACCAGGTCGCCGCGCAACGAAGGAATGATGCAGAAGGTACAGCGGTGGTTGCAGCCTTCCGAGATTTTCAGGTAAGCGTAATGATCCGGTGTCAGGCGTATGCCCTGGGGTGGGACCAGGTCTAGAAAGGGGTCGTGCTCATTTGGCAACCTCGGCGGCAGGTGCAGATGCACGGCCGCCATGACTTCCTGCAAGGCATGCGGCCCGGTGACCGCCAGGACTTTTGGGTGCGCGGCACGAACGACATCATTGCCCGCTGCATCCTTCTTCGCGCCCAGGCAGCCGGTGACGATGACTTTGCCATTTTCGGCCAGCGCTTCGCCGATGGCATCCAGCGATTCTTCGACCGCGGCATCGATGAAGCCGCAGGTATTGACCACGACGAGGTCGGCACCCTTGTAGCTGCCGGAAATCTCATAACCCTCGGTGCGCAACCGGGTCAGGATCTGTTCCGCGTCGGACGCCGCCTTGGGGCAGCCCAGCGACACAAAGCCGACGGTTGGCACGTGGGCGCGTCGTCGCGCCAACTTACTTCTTCTCGGCTTTTTCTTCCGGCTTGACGTAGATGCCCGGGAAAATCTTTCGCGTCTGCTCCTGCATGGTGTCCTGCATCTGCTGGAACATCTTCTGGCTCTGCTCGACGTAAGTGCCCATCATGTGCTGCATCGCGGGGCCCTGGAACTTGAGAAACTGCGCCCACAAGTCCTGGTTTTCACCACCGGTTTCGCCATACAAACCCTTGGCCTGCTCCTTGAGCTTGGCCTGAACTTCGGTGAAGGACTTGATGTTGTCGCCAATGTAGTTGCCCATCAGGCCCTGCATGGCGTTGCCATAAAAGCGGATCATCTGCGACAGCAGATCGGAAGAGAACATCGGCGCACCGCCGGCCTCTTCTTCGAGAATGATCTGCAACAGGATTGCGCGTGTCAGGTCGTCGCCGGACTTGGCGTCGATGACCTGAAAAGCTTCGTGGCCGAGCACCAGTTCCTTGACGTCGGCCAGCGTGATATAGGTGCTGGTGCGGGTGTCATACAAACGGCGATTCGGGTATTTCTTGATGAGTCGGCTCTGTGCGGCCATTGCGTTCCCCTCCATAAGACCATTTTACTACCAGGGCAGTAAATGCTGCGCCCCCCACCGGCGGCGGGGGGATGAAGCTCGATATCCGGCGGAATCAGCAGTAATGCATGCCGCCGTTGATGTTCAGCGTGGCGCCCGTCATGAAACCGGCGAGATCCGACACCAGATAGGCGCACAGGGCACCGATTTCTTCGGGCTTGCCCAGGCGACCGACCGGGATAGTGGCGACGATGGAGTCACGAACTTCCTGCTTGATCGCCATGACCATGTCGGTCCCGATGTAGCCGGGAGCGATGGCATTCACGGTCACGCCCTTCTTAGCCACTTCGGCGGCAATCGCGCGGGTGAAACCGAGGATGCCGGCCTTGGCCGCCGAATAATTGGCCTGCCCGAACTGCCCCTTGATGCCATTGACCGACGACAGATTGATGACGCGACCCCAACCGCGATCCGCCATGCCGCCAAGCACCTGATGGGTTACATTGAACACCGAGTCGAGGTTGGTCGACAACACGGCATCCCACTGTCCCTTGTCCATCTTCTTGAACACGGAGTCGCGCGTGATGCCGGCATTGTTCACCAGCACATCGATGGGTCCGACCTCCGCTTCCAGTTTCTTCACCATTGCGGCGCACGCGTCATAGTCTGTGACATCCGCTTCGGCGACGATGAAATCAAAACCTTCCGACTTCATCTTCGCCAGCCATTCGTCCTTGGGCGGGAAATTCGGCAGGCAGTTCGCCGCCACCGTGAAGCCGCTCTGCGCCAGCGCCTTGCAGATCGCCGTACCCAGGCCGCCCATCGCGCCCGTTACCAATGCAATTTTCTTTGCCATTTTTGAAACTTCCTATACGACTATAAAACCTGTTGCGGGCCGAAAACGCGCTGCAAGCCGCAGCCTTCGACCCGCGGTGCATCAGTACATGTGCTGACCACCATTGATTGATATGTTGGCGCCGGTTACAAACGCCGCTTCTTCGGACGACAGATAGGCCACCAGGCCGGCCACTTCTTCCGGCTTGCCCAGGCGTGCTTGCGCGATCAGAGGCAGGATCTTGCTGTCGAGCACTTCCTGCGGAATCGCCATGACCATCTTGGTGCCGATATAGCCCGGGGAGATGGTATTGACCGTCACGCCCTTCTTAGCCACTTCAAGGGCCAGTGCCTTGGTGAAGCCGTGCATGCCGGCCTTGGCCGCCGCATAGTTGGTCTGGCCGAAGGCACCCTTCTGGCCGTTCACCGACGAGATATTGATGACGCGACCCCAGCCGCGCTCCATCATGCCGTCCATCACCTGCTTGGTCATGTTGAAGCTCGAATCGAGGTTGGTGTGGATCACCGCGTCCCAGTCGGCCTTGGTCATTTTCTTGAACGTCATGTCACGGGTGATGCCGGCATTGTTAACCAGTACTTCGACCGGTCCGACATCCTTGGTCACCTCGGCAACACAGGCCTTGCAGGAATCGAAGTCGGCTACGTCACAGGGGTAGGCCTTGAAGCCGTAGCCCATGTCGTTCATGGTGCGCAGCCATTCCTGCGCCTTGGTGTTGCTGGGGCTGTAGGTCGTCACGACCTTGTAGCCGAGCGCCGCCAGCTTGATGCAGATTGCCTCACCAAGACCGCCCATTCCGCCAGTTACCAGTGCCACTCTTAGCATTTTGCTTCTCCTCGTGATTTTTGTTGGGTCGGGGCTGTTTAATTGCAATGCCGGAAACAGCGCCCCACACTGGCTTCCGGCCTGTCCATTATGCCTTTTCCTTGACGTAACGTCCGGGAGCGGGCTCACCGGGCGGATAGGCCTTGCTTCCGAGCTTTGCACGCGCGGCGACTTCGCCGCCATTGTGGCTGGCCAGCCACTTCGCCCAGACCGGCCACCAGCTGCCCTTGACTTCGGTTGCGGCGTCGAACCATTCGTCAGCGTTTGCTGTCGCGCTGTCGCCCAGCCAGTGGCTGCGCTTGTTCTTCGTCGGCGGATTGATGACGCCGGCAATGTGCCCCGATGCACCGAGCACGAATGTGGTCTCGCCGCCCAGCAGGCCGCGGCTCAGGTAGGCAGATTTCCACGGCACGATGTGGTCTTCGCGACTGGCATAGACAAAGGCCGGCATGCCGACGCGGCCGAGATCGGCCTTGACGCCGCACATTTCCAGCTTGCCCGGCACGCGCAGATTGTTTTCCAGGTACATGTTGCGCAGATACCAGGCGAGGAAGGGGCCCGGCAGATTGGTTGCGTCGGAATTCCAGTACAGCAGGTCGAAGGCAGGCGGCTTGTTGCCCTTGAGGTAGTTGCCCACCACGTATTGCCAGATCAGGTCGTTGGCACGCAGCGCGGAAAACACCTGCGCCAGTTCGCTACCCTTGAGCAGGCCGCCCTTGCCGATGGTGGCCTCGCGCAACTGCACCGCTTTCTCGTCGACCAGGCAGCCGATTTCGCCGGAATCGGCAAAATCCAGCAGCGTGGTCAGCAGGGTCAGCGATGCCACAGGGTTCTCGCCACGCAGACTCGCCACGGAAAGCGCCGAGCCGAGTATGGTGCCACCGACGCAGAAGCCGAGTGCATTGATCTGGTCGACCTTGCAGATGTCCTGCACCACCTTGATCGCGGTCAGGGCACCGCGCTCGATATAGTCATCCCAGGTCAGGTGCCCGAGGTCGGCCTGCACGTTCTTCCATGAGACAAGGAAAACCGTGTTGCCCTGCTCGACGGCATAGCGCACCACCGAGTTTTCAGGCTGCAGGTCGAGGATGTAGAACTTGTTGATGCACGGCGGCACCATCAGGAAGGGCCGTGCCGCCACTTTTTCGCTGAGCGGTGAATACTGGATCAGCTGCATCAGCTCGTTTTCGAACACCACGGCGCCGGGGGTGACCGCCAGGTTGCGGCCCACTTCGAAGGCGCTGTCGTCGGTCATCGAGATGCGGCCCTTTTCCAGGTCGGAAAGGAGGTTCTGGATGCCCTGCTGGATGCTCTCGCCCTTGGTTTCAATGGCTTTCTGCACGAACTCCGGATTGGTGGCGAGGAAGTTCGACGGTGCCATCGCGTCGATCATCTGCCGCGTCATGAAACGCATGCGGGTCTTCGCCTGGCCATCGGCCACCGGGGCTTCGTCAGCCATGCGCTTGATGTATTCGGAATTGATCAGGTAAGCCTGGCGCAGGTAGTCATAGACCGGGCTCTCGCTCCAGGCCGGATGATCGAAGCGCTTGTCGCCCGGTTCGGGAGCGACGACTTGCGGACCGGACTGGCCGGGGGCCTTTCCCAGCATTCCCTGCCAGAGCTGCGCATGCTGCGCGATCCACGCCTGCTGCAGGCTCTTCAGCGCATCCGACTCGGCGCTCCATGCGGCAGGGTTGACGCCGCCGGGGGCGGCCGACAACTTTTTCTGCTGTTCCGCCAGCAACTGGTTGAAGCCTTGCGCCATGGCATTTCCCGCCTGAAACATGGCTTGGAAAGCAGCATTCTGATCGAGGGGAGAGGACATCCAAAGGCTCCTAAAAAACGGGCTTTATTTTGCACTGCACAATAAACGGTGTCAAGCCGAACAAAGCTTACGCGTGTCCGTAAAATGCACGAATGTATGTAATTGCGATCGGGTGGCTCTACGTCACCCTGCTGATGGCGGCCACCGAAGCGAATCTTACCGCTGCCGTGCTTACGTTCAGCTTATACGGGGCAGCGCCGCTGGCATTGTTCCTGTGGCTGTTCGGCACGCCGCAGCGAAAGCGCAACCGTCTGGCCCGCAAAGCTGCTGATGAGGCGCCTGGCAAGGACAAGCTTACCGAAACCCGTACCGATCAATAGCTCCGGCTACTCCAGCCAGATCAGGCTGGCCATGCGTCCCGTGAGCCCGTCGCGGCGATAGGAAAAAAACCTCTCTGCATCGGTCAAGGTGCAGTGTTGCCCGCCCGACACGCGACCGATGCCCAGCGCATGCAGACGCTGGCGGGCCAAGCGGTTGATGTCGCAGCGCCATTTGCCGTTGCGCTCCGCAGCGAATGCGCTTGCCGCGCTTGGGTCATGGTCGACAAATCGTTCCCTGACTTCACCGCCGACCTCGAACGCCTGCGCACCGATCGCCGGGCCGAGCCATGCGATCAGGCGTTCGCCCGGCTCCTGCATCGCCGCGACCGTTTCCTCGATCACGCCGGCCGCCAGCCCCCGCCAGCCGGCGTGGGCAATCGAGACCACCGTTGCCCGCTCATCGCAAAGCAATACAGGCAGGCAATCGGCCGTGAGCACGGCGCAGACCACGCCGCGTTGTCGACTGAAACTGGCGTCGGCCTCGGCGCCGGGTACCGCAATGGCGGCGTCGACGCATCGTGTGCCATGAACCTGGGTCAGCCACAGTGGCTCGGCGGGCAACTCGCGGCGTAGCCGTGCACGATTTTCCGCCACTGCCAAGGCGTCGTCATCAACGTGATCGCCGAGATTGAAAGCATGCCAGGGCGCCAGGCTGACGCCGCCCTGGCGCGTGGTGGACAGCGCGCGCACGCCGGGTGGCGCCGGCCATTCCGGGACCACGAAACTACTCACGCAGAATGGCCAGCAATTGCGCAAAATCGTCGGGCAAGGGTGATTCCCAGCTCATTTCCACGCCGGTTGCCGGATGCCGCAGGGCCAACCGCCAGGCGTGCAGTGCCTGGCGCGGAAAGGCATCGAGCCGCGCATCACCGCACTTGGCCTTGCCATACACCGGGTCGCCGGCCAGAGGATGCTTGATCGACGCCAGGTGCACACGAATCTGGTGGGTGCGCCCGGTCTCCAGTCGGCATTCGAGCAGCGTGGATTTTTCAAAGCGCTCGAGCACCGCGTAATGGGTGCGCGCCTCCTTGCCGCCGGCGCGAACGATGGCCATTTTGGTCCGCTGCACGGCATGGCGTCCCAGCGGCGCGTCGACCGTGCCATCGCGCTCGACGGTGCCCAGTGCCAGCGCCAGATAGTGCCGCTGTACCGAGCGCGCCTGCATCTGGCGCACCAGATCGGTCTGCGCGATCAGCGTCTTCGCAACCACCAGCAAGCCGCTGGTGTCCTTGTCGAGCCGATGCACGATGCCGGCACGCGGTATCCCGCTCACTTGCGGCGCATGATGCAGCAAGGCATTGAGCAGCGTGCCCGTTGCATTGCCATTACCCGGATGCACCACCAATCCCGCCGGCTTGTCGATTACGAGAATGTGGTCGTCCTCGAACACCACGCACAGCGCAATGTCCTCCGCGGTATCGGCAAGAACCGGCGCCGAAAGCGCGGCGAAATCTGCCGCGAAGCCGATGCGTTCGCCGCCATACACCTTGCGCTTGGACTCGGCCAGATGGCCGTCAAGTTGAATCAGGCCTTCTTTCAGCCAGCCCTGCAGGCGGCTGCGCGAGTGTTCGGGAAAGAGTTTCGCCAATGCCGCGTCAAGCCGCCAACCAGCGCACTCCGCAGGGATTTCGGTGGCCGGAGGCGGGCTGGGGCTTCGGCTATAATCGACCGGATATTGATGCGAGGTTTTCACCATGCGTAGTTTAGCGGCATTCTTCCGGACACTCGTCCCCATCGCGTTCATATTCGGCGCTCTCGGCACCACCCTGCTCGGCGGCTGCGGCCTGCTGCCCGACGTGATCGACGAAACCGCCAACTGGTCGGCCAACAAGCTTTACACCGAAGCCAAGAGTTCCATGGCCGACGGCGCTTACGACAAGGCCATCAAGTATTTCGAGAAACTCGAAGCGCGCTTTCCCTATGGCCGCTATGCCCAGCAGGCGCAACTGGAAGTCGCCTATGCGTATTTCCGGCAAAACGAAGTGGCGTCGACGATCGCAGCCTGCGACCGTTTCATCCGCCTCCACCCCAATCACCCCAACGTCGACTACGCCTACTATCTGAAAGGTCTGGCCAACTTCAACGAAGACCTTGGCCTGCTCGGCTACGTCAGCCTGCAGGATCTCACCGAGCGCGACCCCAAGGCCGCGCGCGAATCCTTCGATGCCTTCAAGGTGCTGGTGGCCAAGTTCCCCGAAAGCCGCTACGCAAATGACGCCACGGCGCGCATGAAATATCTGGTCAATGCACTGGCCTCGCACGAGGTGCATGTCGCCCGTTACTACATGAAGCGCGAAGCCTACGTGGCCGCCGTCAACCGGGCGCAGACCGCGCTCAAGACCTATCCCGACGCACCCGCCAACGAAGAGGCGCTGTTCGTCATGGTCAAGGCCTATGACCTGCTCGGCATGAACGACCTGCGCGACGACGCCGAGCGCGTGATGCGCAAGAACTTCCCCAAGAGCGAGTACTACACGCGTGGCCTGGACCGCGCGACGCCGTGGTGGAAGCTCTGGTAGTCGGCTGACAGCAGAGTTCCGCCCGGCCAACCCGCGCCAGACCCGAACGGCTGCACAGCTTTTCAAGGAAATCCCCATGTCCGTCGACATCCAGTCGCAATCCCTTTGCATCGGCATCGTCGGCACCGGCGCCATGGGTCGCGGCATCGCCCAGATCGCCGCCCAGGCCGGCATCCGCGTGCTGCTGTTCGACGCGCTGCATGGCGCCGCCGCCAATGCCCGCGAAACAGTGTTGGGCACCCTGGCAAAGCTGGCGGAAAAAGGCAAGATTTCAACCGAAGCGCTCAACGCCGCGTCGGCCAAACTCGACGTCGTGCGGCGACTCGAAGACCTCGCCACGGCGCACGTGGTGATCGAGGCCATCGTCGAAAATCTCGACGTCAAGAAAGCCCTGTTCCAGCAGCTTGAGGACATCGTCGCGGCGGAGTGCATCCTCGCCACCAATACCTCGTCGCTGTCGGTAACCTCGATCGCCGCCGCCTGCAAGCGGCCTGAGCGCGTCGGCGGCTTCCATTTCTTCAATCCCGTGCCGCTGATGAAAATCGTCGAAGTCATCGACGGTCTGCTCACCGCGCCCTGGGTGGCTGAGGCGCTGCTCGCGCTCGGCCGGCGCATGGGCCACACTGCCGTTGCGGCCCGCGATACGCCGGGCTTCATCGTTAACCACGCGGGTCGCGGCTTCGGCACAGAGGCCTTGCGCGTGCTGGGTGAAGGCATTGCCGATTTCTGGGAGATCGACCGTGTCATGCGCGAGGCGGCGGGTTTTCGCATGGGGCCCTTCGAGCTGCTCGACCTCACCGGCCTCGACGTCTCGCAGCCGGTGATGGAGTCGATCTACCACCAGTACTACGAGGAACCACGCTACCGACCCTCGCCGCTCGCCGCCCAGCGCATGGTCGGCGGCCTGCTGGGGCGCAAGACCGGGCGCGGCTTCTATCGCTACGCCAACGGCGTCGTTGAGGCCATGCCGGTGGCGCCGGTGCCATCCGCCCGCGCCGCCAGCGTCTGGGTCAGCCAGAGCCATCCGGAATGGGCCGACATCGTGCGCGACATCGCGACCGCCGCCGGGATCGAGGTCGAAACCGACTACATGCCGAGCGGCAATGCCCTGTGCATCGTCACCCCGCTCGGCGCCGACGCCACCACCGCCTGCGTCCAGCAAGGCCTGGATGCCCAACGCAGCGTGGCCATCGACTGTCTGTTCGGCTTCAAGGCCGAAAAGAGCGCGCGGCGCACCGTAATGAGCACGCCGCTGACCACCGCGGCCATGCGCGATGCCGCGCATTCGCTGTTTGCCGCCGATGGCACCCCGGTCAGCATGATCAGAGACAGCGCCGGCTTCATCGCCCAACGCATCGTCGCCTGCATTGTCAACATCGGCTGCGACATCGCCCAGCAGCGCGTCGCCAGCCCGGCCGACATCGACCGCGCGGTCAGCCTTGGCCTCGGCTACCCCAAGGGCCCGCTGGCCTTCGGCGACCTGCTGGGTGCAAGGAACATCCTGGCGATCCTCGAAGCCATGCAGGATTTCTATGGCGACCCGCGCTACCGTCCCAGCCCGTGGCTCAAGCGCCGCGCGCTGCTCGGCGTCTCGCTGCTCACGGAGGAGTCGTGACCCAGCCCGCGGAACTGTCTGCCTTTCGCATGCGCCACCGGCTGCGCGTGCGCTGGGCCGAAGTCGATCCGCAGAACATCGTCTTCAACGGCCACTACCTGACCTATTTCGACATCGGCATCACCGAATACTGGCGCGCCATCGGCCTGCCCTATCCCGAAAGCATTGCGGGTACCGGCGGCGACCTGTTCGCCGTGAAGAGCGTGATCAACTACCACGGTTCGGCCCGCTTCGACGAATTCCTGGATGTCTGCGTGCGTGCCGCCAAGCTGGGCAATTCCAGCATGACCTTCGAAATGGGGATTTTCCGCGACAGCGAACGCCTGATCAGCGGTGAGATGATCTACGTGAATGCCGACCCGCAGAGCAAGACGTCGCGCCCGCTGCCGGAGAAGTTGCGCAAGGCCATCGAGGCCTTCGAAGCCGGCGACATGGCCAACGAGTAGTCCCTCAGATCAGTGGGCGGCATCATGGTAGGCTTTCCGCTATGAGCCCGAACCACGCAACAACCACTTCCCGGCAGTCGGCGTGCCATGGCTAGCTTCCTGGGCCGACTGATGGGCAGAGGCAGCCCGGTGGCGCCGACAGAACCCGTCACAGCAAACGAGCGGTCCGAAAAGCGCGAGGTAGCGCCGTCTGTATCGCCGGGCCCGAAGCCGGCGCAAGCTGCACAAGCGCCGGATACAGGCGGAGCGCAACCCGGCCCGTCGTTTGTCTGCCGCGAACCGGTGCTCGGCCGTGACAAGCAAATCTCGGGCTATCGATTCAGCCTGCCTGAAGCCGTCGAACTGCGCTTGCAAAGCGACTTCAAGTTTTTGCAAAGAATCTACGACGATGCGGTCCTGCGCAACCTGACGTCGCTTGAAGGGGGCGCGCTGCTCGGGCCGCGCCTCGCCTTCATAAAGCTGTCGCCGGATTCCCTCGATAACCCGCGCATTCATCAACTGCCGACCGACAACACCGTTTTAATGCTGGCGCCGGTGCATGACCATTTCGATGCTGAACTCATCCAGGGCCAACTGGCCACGCTGCGCCAAGCCGGCTTTGCCCATGGCTGGTTGCTCAAAAAACCCCAAGTGCTGCAGTTTACCCAATTGCCGACTTTGGCCGCCAGCGCCGATTTCGTCGAGTTCGACGCGAGCAGTTTCGATGGCATGGACGTCAAGCTGCTGCTCAAGACCCTGAGTACGGCACGACCGACGACGCTGCCCCCGCTCAAATTGATTGCCGGCGGACTGGGCGCCCTGGATGAGTTCGGCCTCTACTTTCAAGCCGGCTTTGATTTGTTCCTCGGTCAGTTCATCACGCGCCGCGAGAACTGGCATGCGCCGAAGAGCAAGGTCAATCACCTGCGGATTTTCCGGCTGCTCAACCTGCTGCGCAGCGATGCCGAGGTCGCGGCGATTGCCGACGAACTCAAGCACGACCCTGTGCTTGCCTTCAAGTTGCTGCGTTACATCAATTCGCCGGTCATCGGACTACGCACTCCGGTACCCAGCCTCGACCGGGCGCTGACGGTGCTCGGTCGGGACAAGTTCTCGCGCTGGCTGTCGCTGATGCTGTTTGACTTCAAGACGCCTGGCCATGTCGAACGGGTGCTCACCGAACAGGCCCTGTCGCGCGCCTATTTCCTTGAAAGCCTGTCGGCCCAGGGCAATATGCCAAGCCAGGCGAACGCGCTCTTCATACTCGGGCTATTCTCCACGCTCGACCTGCTGCTGGGACAATCGATGCCAGATCTGCTGGCTCAGGCCAAACTTCCCGAACCAGTGCATGACGCCTTGCTCGACCAGCCGGGTCCCTATCGCGACGCCCTGCTGCTCGCTATTGCCGCCGAAGGACAGTCGCCGGCGGACCTGCAGCAGCAAGCGGCGCTTTGTGGCCTGGAACCACTTCTGGTCTCCCAGCGCGCCATACAATCACTGACGCGAGCGCATGAAATCGCATGCCTTGAAGCAGCATAGAAATTCAGCGTCCATCGGCTGAATCCTTTCCTGACCGCCTTACCTGGAGTTCTGCAATGGCATTGGTGCTGGGCGAAAGCCTCCGCGACAACCCTCTGGCGCGCGAAGCGGCAACGATCATAGATACCTGCGTGTCATGCGGCCAGTGCATGGTCAACTGCCCGACTTTCCGGTTGCTGCAGGACGACTGGGACAGCCCGCGCGGACGCATCAACCTGATGAAGGAAATGCTCGCCGGGCAAGCACCCAGCGCCGACCTTCAACTGCACCTCGACCGCTGCCTCACCTGCCGCTCCTGCGAAGCGATGTGTCCCGAAGGCGTGCGCTTCGGCCGCCTGCTCGACGTCACCCGCGAACTGATCGAACCGGCCGCGCGGCGCCCGCTGCGGGAGCGGCTGCTGCGCCGCGCGTTGCGTGCCGTGGTGCCTTACCGGCGCCGCTTCAGCGCACTGCTGCGCCTGGGTCAGGCGCTGCGCCGCTTTCTGCCGGCCGCGCTGAGCGCCAAGGTTCCGCAGCAGCGCAGCGCCGGCGCCTGGCCCCAGCGAGACCATGCGCGAACCATGCTGGTCTGGCAGGGCTGCGTGCAGCCGGCGCTGGCGCCTGACATCAACGCCGCAACGGCCCGCGTGCTGGATCGCTGCGGCATCCTGCTGCTGCCGGCCAAAGCCGGCTGCTGCGGCGCGCTGAGCCACCACATGGCGGAACCCGAGGAAGCGCTTGACTTCATGCGTCGCAATATCGATGCCTGCTGGTCGCAGATCGAAGCCGGTGCCGAAGCCATCGTCATGACCGCCAGCGGCTGCGGCGCCCATGTCCGCGACTACGGCGAACTGCTGCAGGACGACCCGCACTACCGCGACAAGGCCAGACGCTTTTCCGCATTGAGCAAGGACATCGCCGAAGTGGTGGCCACGGAGCTGCAGGAGGGTCGGCTGCCGCCGCTGCCGCCGCAGGCGCGCTCCCCGGACCGGCGCATCGCCTACCAGTCGCCCTGCAGCCTGCAACACGCGCAAAAACTCAAGGGTTTGGTCGAACGACTGCTGAAGCATGCCGGCTACACGCTGACGCCGGTCGCCTATCCCTTCCTGTGTTGCGGTTCGGCGGGCAGCTACTCGATCCTCCAGCCCGAACTCGCCGCCGGGCTGCGCCAAGCCAAAATGGACACCATCCTGGCAACGCGACCGAAGCTCATCGCCACGGCCAACATCGGCTGCTTGGCGCATCTGGCGGAAGTGTCACCGCTGCCGGTCAGGCACTGGATCGAGTTGTTCGACGAAACCCTCGCCGCCGCCGAAGCCGGCTAAC
>CAMBRI010000024.1 GCA_945870205.1 Sulfuritalea hydrogenivorans sk43H
CTGGCGGGGCTCGGCTCGCTTGATGATGGCGTGGTCTGGCGCGAGCCCGGCCTGTCCATCGCCTACGTGCCGCAGGAGCCTGAATTCGCCACCCACGATACGGTGTTCGAAGCCGTTGCTTCGGGCCTGGGAGATGTGGCGCGGGTGCTTGCCGAATATCACGAAGTCACCCATAAAGTCGGCGCCGGTGACGAGGCGACCATGGATCGCATGCACGAGTTGCAGACCCAGCTGGAGGCGAACGACGGCTGGCGATTGAATTCGCGCGTCGAACAGGCCATTTCGCGTCTGGCACTGGACGGCGATGCCCGTGTCGACTCCCTGTCCGGAGGCGGCAAGAAGCGCGTCGCCCTGGCCCGCGCCCTGGTGGCCGAACCCGAACTGCTGCTGCTCGACGAGCCGACCAATCACCTCGATGTCGACGGCATTCTGTGGCTGGAAGACCTGCTGCGCGGCTATCCGGGGGCGATCATGGTGATCACCCACGACCGGGTTTTCCTGGATGGCGTGGCAACGCGCATCGTCGAACTGGATCGCGGCAATCTGGTGTCCTTCCCCGGTCGTTTCGCCGCCTACCAGGAACGCAAGGAGTTCATGCTCAACGAAGAGGCGCTGGCCAATGCCCGTGCCGACAAGATGCTGGCACAGGAGGAAATCTGGATCCGGAAGGGCGTCGAAGCGCGACGCACCCGCAGCGTCGGTCGCGTGCAGCGACTCGAACACCTGCGTGCGGCACGCGCAGCAAGGCGCGACCAGTTGGGCAAGGTCGATTTTCGCGTGGTGCGCGGCGATGCCTCGGGCAAGCTGGTGGCCGAGCTCGAAGACGTCTCGAAACGATTTGTGACAACTGCGGGCGCCAAGACCGTGGTGAGGAATTTCTCATGCCGCATCCAGCGCGGCGACAAGGTTGGCCTGATCGGCGCCAACGGCACTGGCAAGACCACGCTGCTGCGCCTGATCCTCGGTGAGTTGGCAGCCGACGCGGGCAAGGTGCAACTGGGCACCAAGATCGAGGTCGCCTACTTCGACCAGTTCCGTGCCCAGCTCGACCCCGAAGCGCCGCTTTGCGAAGTCATCAGTCCGGGTTCCGACTATGTCGAGATCGGCGGCACCAAGAAGCACGTGATCGGCTATCTCGAAGATTTCCTGTTCGCCCCGCAGCGCGCGCGTTCGCCGGTCAAGTCGCTGTCGGGCGGCGAACGCAACCGCTTGCTGCTGGCGCGCCTATTCGCGCGGCCGGCCAATGTGCTGGTGCTGGACGAGCCGACCAACGACCTCGACATCGAAACCCTGGAACTGCTCGAAGCCCTGCTGCAGGACTATGCCGGCACGGTATTCCTGGTCAGCCACGACCGGGCCTTTCTCGACAACGTGGTGACGCAGACCATCGCCAGCGAAGGCGAGGGGCAGTGGAAGGAATACGTCGGCGGCTACAGCGACTGGCTGCGCCAGCGGCCGGCCGGGGGCGCGGCACGCTTCGATGCCACGGGCGGCGTTGAGACAAAGCCCGCGACAAGCGCAGGCGCCGGTGACGCGGCCAAGCCGAAGGCGGTGGTGCGCAAGAAGCTGAGTTTCAAGGAGCAGCGCGAACTTGAGCAACTGCCCGCGCGCATTGCCGCGCTGGAGGCCGAGCAGGCGGCGCTGCAGGCCCGGCTGGCCGATCCGGTGTTCTATCAGGGCCCACCCGAGGCCGTGCGTGATGCGCAACTTCGCATGGCCAGCGTCGACGCGGAAATCGATGCTGCGCTGCTGCGCTGGGAGGCCCTCGAAGCAAAAGGCTGAAAGCTGGCAGCAAAAAGGACTTTTTTTCCAAGTCTCATTTCGCATCCACTGCGGATAATCTCGTTTTCGTCAGCCGGACCGGGAGACTCATGTGGTTGTCATCAACGGCAAGCGTACCACCGCCATCGTAATCCGCCATCGCGGCGACAGCGTCACGCTGGTTCCCATGAAAAGCGGCAAGCTCTCGGCCACCACGGTCGGCTTCGAGGAGTTTCGCCACGAGTGGAAGGAAACCGGCTACGCGCTGTCGCAGGCGCTGACGACCTTCCTCGCGCACATCATGAAATGGGGCGCCTCGCTCGAAGTCGTCAAAGGCCTGGACAAGCTCGCGGCGCGCGATCGTTTCGTCGTCGCCAGCCTCTTTTGAGGCTTCGATAGACACTGAAAGCTACTGGCAGGCCTGGTTCGACGGCTCGGCCTTGCCCAATCCGGGCAAGATGGGCATCGGCGTTGTGCTTCTTGCGCCCGATGGACAGCGTAGCGAAAAGACCCTGCTGTTGACCGCCGCCGGTTGCAACAACGAAGCGGAATTGCACGCGCTTCGGGTGGCCCTTGAAATGGCTTCCTCGGCCGGAGCGCGGGTTCTGGTGCTGCGTGGCGACAGCGACGTTGCGATTCGCTATGTGCGCGGACCGGACAGCACGCAGATAAGCCGCCTGCAGATCCTGGTGACCGCGGCTCGCGAATGTTTGTTGCGCTTCGACGAAGTGCAACTGCTCTGGGTTCCGCGCCATCGCAATCGTGATGCGGATCGCCTGTCGCGCCACGCGCTGGGCTTGGCGCCCAGTCCCGTGCCGGTGGCCCATGGCCGGCGTCGGGCACGCTGAGCGGATTCGCCGGCGGTTATCACGCGGGTTTCCGCTATGATCGGCGGGCAGTGCACAAAGGAGAGTCTGCTTGGGAATACTGACCAACATCGTCGCCGCTGAAGAAGATGAAATAGCCGCCATCGGCGAATCGCTGCGGCCCGTGGACGAATGGAGCGGCCTCGAACGCCGCGGCATCGATACGGCCAAGATCGTCACGCTGCACTGCCTGCTGACCGGCGATGAATTCGAAGAGGCCGTCAGCGCCTACGAGCCGGTTTATGTTGGCGACGAGGGTGCCGTGGTGCTGCGCCTTGCGGACGAAGTTCTGGAGCGCCTGGCCACGCTGGACGAGGAAGCGCTAGAACTCGTTGCCGAGGAACTGGCCGCCACCGAAGAGTACGAAATGGAGCAGTGGGAAACGGCCGATGTGCAGGCGATGGTGTTCGAACTTGCCGATCTGGCGCGGCTCGCCGAATCGCAGGGCCAGGTGATGCTGGTCTGGATGCACCCGCTCCTGACCTGAGCGGTGCCGGCTGTCAAACAAATGCCATCGAACAAGACCTGGTATGTCTATCTGATCGAATGCAGCGACGGCAGCCTGTATACCGGGATCACCGTGGATCTGGCGGCGCGCTTCGCGGCCCACCACGAGGGCCGCGGCGCGCGTTCGATGCGCATGCATGCCCCGGTGCGCATGCTGGCCGCGGAAGCGCATTCTGACCGTTCCGCGGCCTCCAAGGCCGAGTACCGCATCAAGCAACTGACGGCGGCTCAAAAGCGCGCCTACGCGGCGACGATGACACCCGACCCATTGGGGTCACCCTCCTGAACGGCAACGGTACCATGATCGTTTTTTCCCACGCCAACAGCTATAGCGCGTCGACCTATCGCCAGCTATTCGACGGCTGGCGCGCCGCCGGCCATGAGGTGGCCGCCGTCGAGCATTTCGGCCACGATGCGCAGTACCCGGTCGATCGCCGCTGGCGCGGCATGACGCAGCAACTCACCACCCTGATCGACAGCCTGCCGCAGCCGCGCGTCTGGCTGGTCGGGCATTCGATGGGCGGCTATCTGAGCCTGCTGGCGGCGGGCCAGCGCCCGGCGCGGGTACGCGGCATCGTGCTGCTCGATTCGCCCATCGTCTATGGCTGGAAATCCAGCCTGCTCAGCGTGGTCAAGGCGGTTGGCCAGATGGAGCGGGTGTCGCCCGCCGCCGTAGCCGTCAAGCGCCGCGACCGCTGGCCGGATCTGGGCGAAGTACATAGTCATTTCGCGGCAAAGCCGATGTTCGCGCGCTGGCATCCGGATGTGCTGAAGGACTACATTCACCATGGCACCGAGGCCGATCCGGCGGACGTTTCGGGTGTCGGACGGCGCCTGAGTTTTCGCCCGGCAATCGAAGCCGAAATCTACTCGACCGTGCCGCACCGGCTGGTGCCGTATATGCGGCTGCATCCACCGGGCGGACCAGTGGCCTTCGTCGCCGGCACCCGCTCGCGCGAGGTGCGCCAGGTAGGGCTTGCCGCCACTGAGCGCATCACGCAGGGGCGCATCAGCTGGATCGAAGGCTCGCATCTGTTTCCCTTCGAACACCCGGCTGAAACGGTACGCGCGGTGCTTGACTGGATGCGGAAACTGGATGCTGTGACCAGTCTCGGCCGGTAAACGCCATTGTGTTGGTCAAGAAAAAGCCCGGGATGTCCCGGGCTTTTCATGGCCGATGAATTGGCTAGCCGCAACTCCCCACCGCGCCGCAGGCACTACAGAAATCGCAGCCGTCCTTGCGGATCACCGTGTAGTTGCCGCATTCGGCGCACAGCGAGCCCTGCATGACCTTGACGCCGCCGCTCTTCTGCTCGGGGACTTCGAGGATACCCATTTCGCGGGTTGGGTAGCCGTTCTCGTCGAGGATGCGCAGCATGGCGTAGCGATGCATGATAAGGCGCGCGATGTAGGCCACCGTCGAGGGCCAGTTCTGCTGCTTGTTGGAGCCGGGCACACGGGCCATGAAATCGCCCAGCGGTTCGGCGTAGTTCAACAACTTCCGCAACTTCATACCGATCCAGGCCGGGTCGAGCACACGCATGTCGAGGGACAACAGTCGCGTCAGGCCGTCGAGGGCGCGCGGGTAGTGGCCGGAGAGCCATACCGAGTAGGGCCGTGTGACGCCGTCGGGCAGGGTGATTTCCTTCAAGCCGAGCACGAACTCCTCGCCGGCGGACGGATTGACCACGTCGACCGTCCATGACAGCGTGCCGTCGGTGCCGGTCTTGGGTTCGTCGCGGCTGAACATGCAGTCGATCACCGGCGTGGCTTCGGTGCCTTCCAGGGCGCCGAGCTTTTCACAACGGTAGCGCACCACCTGGGCCAGTGCCGAGACTACACCGGGGACCAGTTTGCGCTCGCCGTTGGGAGGCAGCGGCAACTCGAAGGAGTCGTCGTCCGGTGTCCTGGCGAGGGCATCGAGCTTGAGTTTGAGCCAGGCCTTGTCGTTGGCGCGCATGTCCATCGACAGGGTCTTGGCCACGGCGCCGATGCCGCGCGGCTGCTCGGCGCCATTGACCCAGACTTCGAAGGGCACGTCGCGCCCCATTTCGTTTTCGATCTGGCCGACGAAGAGCGCGAACTCGCCGTGCGGTGCCTCGACCATGTAGGTCCAGGCCGCATTGCCGTCGGTCATGCGCGGCCGGCCGGGCCAGCGCAAGGACGCCAGCACCGGGGCGGGCAGGGCGCCGATCGATAGCCGGCGGTTGGCGTGATCGATGGTGACGTCCTGCGGCTGTTTCTGGGCGCTTTCCGCGGCGGTTGGCGTGACCGAGAGCACGCTGCCCAGCACCGAGTTGGGCCGGTAGGTGGCAAGCCCCTTGAGACCCGATTTCCAGGCCACCATATAAAGGTCTTCGAACTCCGAATAAGGGTAGTCGGCGGGGACATTGACCGTCTTCGAGATCGAGGTGTCGACGTAAGGTGCCACGGCGGCGACCATCTGCTCATGCGCCTGGGCCGAGATTTCCAGCGCGGTGACGAAGTAGTCCGGCAGCTTGGAAATATCGCCACCCTGGTGCTTGTATAGTCGCCAGGCATAGTCCTCGACCGCGTATTCCTTGAAGGTGCCGTCGGCCATGCGTTTCTTGCGCGTGTAGGTCCAGGAGAAGGGCGGCTCGATGCCGTTGCTTGCATTGTCGGCAAAGGCCAGGCTGATGGTGCCGGTGGGGGCGATGGACAGCAGGTGCGAGTTGCGCAGGCCGTGCTTGCGGATGTTGTCCTTGATGTCCTGCGGCAGGCGCGACGCAAAATTGCCGCCGGAAAGGTACATGTCGGCGTTGAACAGCGGGAAGGCGCCGCGTTCCTTGGCCAGTTCGACCGAATACTGGTAGGAGCGGTCACGCATGAACTCGGAGATTCTGGTCGCCATGGCGCGCGCGGCATCGGTGTCGTAGCGCAGCTTGAGCATGATCAGCGCATCGCCCAGGCCGGTGAAGCCGAGGCCCACCCGGCGCTTGTTCTGCGCTTCCTTGAGTTGCTGGTCCAGCGGCCAGTGGGTGGCGTCGAGCACGTTGTCGAGCATGCGCACCGAGGTGTCGATGACGCGGCCGAAGGAGGCGAAATCGAAGCTGGGGCTCTTGCTGAAGGCATCCTTGACGAACAGCGTCAGGTTGATCGAACCGAGGCAGCAGCAGCCATAGGGTGGCAGCGGCTGTTCAGCACAGGGATTGGTGGCCTCGATGGTTTCGCAGTAGTAAAGGTTGTTGTCCTTGTTCATGCGGTCGAGGAACAGGATGCCCGGCTCGGCGTGATCGTAGGTGGAGCGCATGATCTGCTCCCACAGGTCGCGGGCGCGCACCTTGCGATAGACCCAGTTGCCGTCGCCACGCTGGTAGGCGCCGGCGGCCTTGATGTCGGCCGAAGGCGTGGCGCGATGCGTCAATTCGATGTCGCTATTGGCCTCCACGGCCTGCATGAAGGGGTCGGTGACGCCGACCGAGATGTTGAAGTTGGTCAGGTCGCCCTGATCCTTGGCGTGTATGAAATCCTCGATGTCCGGGTGGTCGCAGCGCAGCACGCCCATTTGCGCACCGCGGCGGCTGCCGGCGGATTCGACCGTCTCGCAGGAGCGGTCGAAGACACGCATGTAGGAGACGGGGCCGGAGGCGCGCGACTGTGTGCCCTTGACATGGGCGCCGATCGGGCGGATCGACGAGAAGTCATAACCGACGCCGCCGCCGCGGCGCATGGTTTCGGCGGCCTGCAGCAGCGCGGTATAAATGCCGGGGCGGCCGTCGACGACTTCGGAGATCGAATCGCCCACCGGCTGCACGAAGCAGTTGATCAGCGTCGCGCACAAGTCGGTGCCGGCAGCGGAGTTGATGCGGCCGGCCGGAACGAAGCCGCTTTCCTGGGCTTCGAGGAAGCGCGCCTCCCAGAAACTTCGCTTGTCTTCTGCTTCGATCGAGGCCAGCGCACGGGCCACGCGGCCGCGCACGTCGCGCACGTCGCGTTCGGTTCCCTTTGCATATTTTTCGAGCAGGACTTCGCCGGATATCTCCTGCGCCAGAGGCAGATCCATCTGCCCTGTGTGCTCGTAGTTTGTTGATTCCTCAGTATTATTTATTGTCGTAGTCATGGTCTCTTCCGCAGGCTATGTCAGAGTTATGTGTCCAGTGAGCGCGGAAGCATACCCCCGGCTCCGTTTCGTGAAAAGCAGAAAATTTTTGCACTAATAAAAACAACGGGTTAGGAAAAGCTCTAGTACGGATGATTGAACGCGCTACTAGATATAGTATGTTTTGCCGTGTCGAAATGGGAAGAAAAACAGCAGGATGGCGCTTCTTTTCGAGAGTTGGCTTGAGGGCGATTTTTGGCGTTTCAGGGCCGCTTTTTGCTAGGGGACTTCGCCGCCGTCTGTCAAGGGGGTTGACAGGCTTGGTATGACTTGGAAATGCGGAAAGTGGCCGCTCAGGGAATGAGATCTGCGGTATGGCGGGCGATAATCCACTCTTCGTTTGTGGGTATGACGCAGGCGTCGATTTCGCTGTCCGCAGCCGAAATTCGTGTTGCGTTGGCGGCATTCGCAACGTGATCCAGCCGCAGTCCAAGCCAGCCAAGTTGCGCGCACACCAAGGCACGCACCGGGGCGCCGTGCTCGCCGATGCCACCCGTGAATACCAGTGCATCAAGTCCGTCCAGCGCGGCCACCAGCGAGCCGATTTCGCGCACGATGCGATAGCAGAACAATTGGACCGCTTCGTGCGCTTCGGGCGCGGCGGAATCGAGCAGCACCCGCATGTCCTGGCTGATGCCAGAAACGCCCAGCAGGCCGGATTCCTTGTAGAGCAGCCGGGTCAGGGCCTTGGCGTCCATCCGCAGATAATCCATCAGATACAGCAGCACGCCGGGGTCGAGGTTGCCGGTGCGGGTGCCCATCATCAGGCCATCGACGGCGGTGAAGCCCATGGTCGAGGCCTGGCTCTTGAGCCCGCGCATGGCGCACATAGAGGCGCCATTGCCCAGGTGGGCAACGATGACACGACCATGTGCGCGTTCAGCAGCAACATGCTGCGGCAGCACTTCGGCAATGTATTCATAGGACAGGCCATGAAAGCCATAGCGGCGCACGCCTTGCGCGGTGATCGCGCGGGGCAGGGCAAAAAGTTGCGCGACCTCTGGCTGGCTGCGGTGAAACGCCGTGTCGAAGCAGGCTACCTGGCTGATGCCGGGAAGTGCCGCGCTCAGGGCGTCGATGCCGGCCAGATTATGCGGCTGGTGCAGGGGCGCCAGTCGAATGAAGCCACGCAAGGCATCGACCATGGCGGAATCGAGCACGATCGGTTGCGAGAACTGCTGCGCGCCATGCACCACGCGATGGCCAACGCCGGCAATGCGCCAGCCCGCTTCGTGGCGATGCAGCCAGTCGACCAGAAAGGCCAAAGCGCTCTTGTGCTGGGAATCGGCGGGCCCCGCGAGTTCGAGATCGATGTCGTCCAGCACATCGCCACTCGCGTCCCTGGCTTTGAAGTGCGCGGGCTGGCCACCAGCGGCGCCGATGCCGTCGATCTGGCCGACCAGTTCCGGTTGACGGGGGATCGCGGCGCCACGCGCGAACAGTGCGAACTTGATCGAGGACGAACCGGCATTGAGCGTCAGAATGGCGTCGGCCACAGGGTGGGTTCCTCAGGTTTTCTTGCGTTTGGCATGCGCCATGACCATCGCCACGGCGGTGGAGGCAGTGCGCGTTTCGGCCGAGTCGGCACGGCTGGTGAGCACGATCGGCACCCGGGCTCCCAGTACGATGCCCGAGGTCAGCGCGTCGGCCAGGTATTCGAGCTGCTTGGCCAGCATGTTGCCGGATTCGATGTCGGGTACCAGCAGGATGTCGGCCTGGCCGGCGACGGCCGACTTGATGCCCTTGGTGCGCGCAGCGACCAGCGAAATGGCATTGTCGAAGGCCAGCGGGCCGTCGAGCAGGCCGCCGGTGATCTGGCCGCGGTCCGCCATCTTGCACAGGGCGGCGGCGTCGAGCGTTGCCTGCATGTTTATATTGACCGTTTCCACGGCGGCCAGAATCGCCACCTTGGGGTCGGCAATTTTGAGCATGCGCGCCAGGTCGATGGCGTTTTGCACGATGTCGACCTTGGCTTCCAGATCGGGTGCCACGTTCACCGCGGCATCGGTAATGAAAAGCAGGCGCGGATAGGTTGGCACATCCATCAGGAACACATGGCTGATGCGTCTTGCGGTGCGCAGGCCGGTGATCTTGTCGATCACTTCGCTCATCAGTTCGTCGGTGTGCAGCGAGCCCTTCATCAGCGCTTCGACCTGGCCTTCGCGCGCCAGGGATACCGCTATTTCGGCCGCGGCGTGGCTGTGCGCAACGTTGATCACCGTGCAGCCGTAGAGGTCGAGCTGATTGGCTTCGGCCAACTGGCGGATCTTTTCTTCCGGGCCGACCAGGGTCGGAATGATCAGACCGCGATCACGCGCCAGCAATGCGCCTTTGAGCGACTCGCTGTCGCAGGGATGGGCCACGGCCATGGAAATCGGCGTCAAACCACGGGTGATTTCGAGCAGGTGTTCAAACCGCGCCTTGCGCGTTTCGGACAGCTTGAAGTCCGGCAGGCTGGCTTTCAGGCGCTTGACTTTTTCGGTTGGCGCCAGCACTTCGGCCGTGCCCGTGATCACTTTTTGTCCGTCCTGATTGGTACACACGCAATCAAACACGATGTGGTGATTGCGCGGGTATTTTTTCTGGCAGGTGACGACGACCGTCACCGTGTCGCCAACCCGCACCGGTAGCGCGAAGTGCAGCGACTGATCGACATACACCGTGCCCGGGCCGGGAAACTGGGTGCCCAGGACATTGGAGATCAGCGCGCCACCCCACATGCCGTGGGCGATGACCTCGCGCAACATCGACGAGTGGGCATATTCCGGATCGACGTGCGAAGGATTGATGTCGCCCGACATGATGGCGTACATCTGGATGTCTTCCTGGCGCAAGGTGCGAATAAGGCGTGCGCTATCGCCAACGGCGATTTCGTCGAAGGTTCGGTTTTCTATGTATTCGGAATTGCTGGCCTGGATCTGCGTCATGCGCGCTCTCCCTGAGCTGACGCCCGTATCTTAGCGGAATTGCTGCGTTGCAGTAAGGGTTCTGGCCAGGGCGCCGGGCGCGGTTTCTCGCGATCACTTCAGCGCGCGGCGCCGCGGCAGATAGTCGCCCGGGGCAAGACCTTCGGGCTATTTGTCGTGCTGCTTGAACACCAGCGTGGCCAGGCGCAGCATGTCTTCGCGGCCGGTGTTGCCTGACAGCGCGTAGCCGAAGCGGCTGTCGGTCCAGTAGAAAACATCGATGTCGTTTTCGCGCGCATAGCGGAAGGCGGTATCGGCCTGCCTGGGCGCGGCAGGGCGAACGTACAGGGTCAGGCGGTTGTGCGCCGGATTCTCGTACATGAACTGGGCCACTTCACCGCTGTCGCCGGGCAGCAAACGGCCGCCGACCAGGCGGTAGCCGACTTCCTCGAGGCGCGGCGGTTTCAGCGGGGCACCGAGGCGCTTGGACAGCCAGCCGAGCAGATGGGCCTCTTGGTCTGCACCAACTTCCACCGGATGGCGGACTTCGGGAACAAATACGGCGTGGGCCACCGCCGCCTGTCGTGGCAGCGACGCCGCTATCTGGGTCGGGGCTGGATCGCGCAAGGTTTCGCCGCGCAGGAAAAAGCCGATGGCGGCACCGAACAGTAGCCAGGCCACGCCGGCCAGCTTGCTCGCATCGAGCCAGCGGGAAGCATTGGCCGCCGGAATCAGCCGCGCCGGAATGGGCTCGTCGAGCACGCGGTCATAGGCGCGGTGCAGCTGCGATGCCTGGCTGCGCCATTCCTCGATCTGGGCGCGCCGTTCGGGATGGCCGGCGAGCCAGGTTTCGACTTGCATCAGGCGCGCCGCGTCGAGCTGGCCGTCAGCGTAAGCGTGCAGCTCGTCTTCGGAAATCGGGGCATTCATGTGCTCACCACTTTCAGTTGCGGCGTTGTTTCCCCTGCCAGCAGCGCCTTGAGGCGCGCACGGGCGCGTGACAGGCGGGACATCACCGTGCCCTGCGGGATGTTCAGTGCGCGGGCGACATCGGCGTAGCTCAGCTCCTCGAGGCCTACCAGCAGCAATACCTCACGCTGGTCATGCGGCAGCAGCGCCAGAGCGCGCTCCAGGTCGCGCAGTTCCAGCGAATCGGTCTGGCTGGCGCGTTGCACCGGTACCGGCAGATCGTCGTCGCCGCAGAAGTCGACGCGGTGACCGCGGCGTCGGCCATCGACGTGGAGGTTGTGCATGATGGAAAATAGCCAGGGCCGCAGGTCGCGCTGGCGTTGCCAAAGGGGCCACTTCTCCAGCGCCCGCTGTAGCGTCTCCTGCACCAGATCGTCGGCGGCATCGGCGTCCCTCGTCAGCGCGCGCGCGTAGCGGCGCAGGCGGGGAATCTCGGCAAGGATGGCATCGCGGCTGCTCACTTCAATGGGTCAAGGCTTGGCGACGTGCCCGACATTGTCGACGCCGACCGGCATGCCGCCCAGGGTCTTGACCGGGGCACCGGCGGCCAGAGCGCTCGCGGCGGCAAAGACGACGGAAGGGACGGGGATGAATTGTCGTGTTTTCAGGGTGTTCTCCAGTGGGCCAGGGGTACTGCAACACATATACGAAGGGAGCGGCCAGTTTATTCCCATCGACGTTCCGGCATCCCCTACGTAATAGAATCTGGCTTTCCGAATCCCGCACCCAAAATCCCGCCATGGACCCCAAATACCTGACCGGCATCGCTGAAATCGACGCACAGCACACGGAAATCGAAGAAGTTGCGCAAGCCGTCATCGAAGCCGCGGCGGCCAAGGACACGTGGCACATCGTGCATTACATCCTGGTGCGCCTCTACGAACTGCTGCGTTTTCATTTCGCGGTCGAAGAGTCGGTGATGAGCATTGTCTCCTTTCCCGAAATCGCCGATCACAAACAGGTGCACAAAGATATCCTGCTGACCGTCGAGCGCATGAAGGCGGCGAGCCTCGACCCGAAGGCGTTCGAGCATGATGAGTCTCTGAAGAAGCAATTCAGCTTCCTCACGCACATTGTCGATCACGACAAACGATTTACCGAATTCGTCATCACCAGGATTCCCGGCCTGAGGCAATGATGTATGGCCCGATGTGGGGCGCTCAGGCGGCTTTCCCCCAGATTCAGGGCTTGCGGTAGCTGATGCGGTAGAGCGCGCCGGCGTGATCGTCGGCGACCAGGAGCGAACCATCCGGCAGCACCATGACATCCGCCGGGCGGCCCCAGGCCGATTCTCCCTGCAGCCAGCCGCTGGCGAAAGTTTCGTAGCTCGCGACGCGGCCGTCCCTGACCCTTACCAGGGCGATGCGGTAGCCGATCTTTTTCGAGCGGTTCCACGAGCCGTGTTCGGCGATGAAGATCTGGTTGCGGTATTCGGCCGGAAACATCTTGCCGGTATAGAAGCGCATGCCCAGGCTGGCGACATGTGGACCGAGCTTCTGTGCAGGCGGTTCGAACTCGCTGCAGTTGCGTCGGGCACCGTATTCCGGATCGGGCAGGTCGCCGCCGTGGCAGAACGGATAGCCGAAATGCATGCCCGCTCGGGGCGCGCGGTTGAGCTCGTCGGGCGGGCTGTCGTCGCCCAGCATGTCGCGTCCGTTGTCGGTGAACCACAGGGCGCCATCGATCGGGCTCCAGTCGAAGCCGACGCTGTTGCGGATGCCGCGCGTAAAGATTTCGCGCCCGGATCCGTCGGCATTCATGCGCAGCATGGCGGCATAGGGATCGCTGGGATCGCAGATGTTGCAGGGGGCGCCGACCGGCACGTAGAGCTTGCCGTCGGGGCCGAAGGCGATGAATTTCCAGCCGTGGTGGGTCTCCTTCGGCAGCGTGTCGGTCACCGTAACCGGCGCCGGCGGGCGGTCGATGTGCTGGTCGATTGCATCGTAGCGCAGGATGCGATTCACTGCGCCGACATACAGCGAGCCGTTCCTCCAGGCTAGCCCACTGGGCATGTTGAGGCCCTCGGCGATGCGCGTCACGGCGCCGGCCCGGTAGGTCGCATCGAAGCGCACCGCGTGTACCTTGCCGGCTCCGCGCGAAGCAACGTAGAGCACGCCGCCTTTTTCATCCGTGCCGCCCAGCGTCATCTGGCGCGCGTTGTCCACCGTCGCCCAGAGCTCGATGGTAAAGCCCGGTGGCAGCTTGATGGTCTCCAGCGGCAATGCCGCCGCAATGGACGCCCAGGCTGTTGATACCAGGGCAAGCAGGCAACGAAACAGTAGCGATGGGCGCATGAGGTAGCTCGTGGTCTGTCGGCTGAAGGTGATGATTATTGAGAATATCGCCGGACCATGCAATCATGCTCCTTGATTCGGCGAAATCGAATAGTCGGGGAGACGAGCATGGCAGAAATCAGCGGGGGCGAAATCCTTGCCCGCATGTTGCAGAAAGAGGGCGTCGAAAAGGTCTTTGGCATCATCGACGGCACCTATTTCGGCTTCTACGCGGCGCTGCACCGGATCGGCATCGAGATCGTCACGCCGCGCCACGAGACTTGCGCCGCGCACATGGCCGGTACCTACGCGCGGCTGACCGGCAAGCTCGGCGTGTGCATGGCCAGCAACGGCCCCGGCGTGGCCAACCTGTTGCCCGGCCTGGTGGTCGAGCAGGCCGATGGCAATCGCGTGCTGGCGATCACCAGTGCGCGGCGGCCGAGCATCATGTACCCGGATCGCGGTGGCAGCTACCAGTGCTTCGACCAGAGCGGCGTGATCGGCAAGATCGGCAAGTGGAGCGCCGCAGCGTCCTCCTTCGACCGCGTGCCGGAACTGATGAGGAAGGCGCTGCGCAAGAGCTGGGAGGGCCGGCCTGGCGTGGTGCATCTCGATGTACCGGAGACCATCATGAATGGCAAATTCAAGGCCGACGTCGGTTACTGGGCGCCGCATCAATACCGCAATGTAACGGCTCCAGCACCCACCCGCGAACAGGTGACACAGGCCGCCGACTGGCTGATCGCGGCGGGCGCGCCGATGATCCACACCGGCAGCGGCATCATCCATTGCAACGCCTATGAGTCGCTGCGGCGTGTTGCCGAGCTGCTGCATGCCCCGGTGACCACCAGTTGGGCGGCGCGCGGCATGCTGACCGAGAACTCGCCGCTGGCCATCACCATGCCCCACGTCAAGCTCAACCACAAGGTGCGCAACGACGCCGATGTGGTGCTGATCCTCGGTTCGCGCATCGGCGAGACTGACTGGTGGGGCAAGCCGCCTTACTGGCGCCATCCTTCCGAGCAGAAGACCATACAGGTAGACCTCGACGCCGACATCATCGGCCTCAACAAGCCGGCCGATCTGGGCGTGGTGGCTGACGCCAAACGCTTTCTCGAACTGCTGGGCGACGAACTACAGAAGCGCCAGGGGGAACTCAAGCTCGACGCCCGCCGCACGCGTGTCGCCGCTTACTCCAAGACGATGCAGGAGGACCGTGCCGGCTGGGACAAGGCCCTGTCCGACATGGCGGTGCCGATGCATCCGGCGCACATCGGCACGGTCTGTCGCGAGCTGTTCCCGGAGGATTCTGTATTGGTCGCCGACGGCGGCAACGCCACGATCTGGGCCATGTTCTATCACAAGGTCTCGGTGCCCAACACGGTCATCTCGACGTTCAAGTTCGGCATGCTCGGCGCGGGCATGTCGCAGGCGGTAGCTGCCGCCATCGCGCGGCCGGGCAAGCCTGTGTGCTGCATCATCGGCGACGGTGCCATGGGCTTCCATTCGCAGGAAGTCGAGACCGCGGTGAGGAACAAGGCGCAGGTGATCTACATCGTGCTCTGTGACAAGCAGTGGGGCATGGTCAAGATGAACCAGCAGTTCATGCTGCGGCCCTTCAAGACCATGATCTTCAAACACCTCGATCCCGACGAGACCATCAAGGCCGATCTCGGCGAGATCAAGTTCGACAAGCTCGGTGAGGCCATGGGCGCCTATGGCGAGCGCGTCTCCGATCCGGCGCAGTTGAAGCCGGCGCTGCAACGCGCGCTGGCGACAGGCGGCTGTGCAGTGATCCATGTTGACGTCGATCCGGTCAAGCACATGTGGGCGCCGGGCCTGATCCACTTCAAGAAGATGCACGAGGAACCCAAGGCCTGACCAGGAGGCTGTGGCATGACCGACATCGATCTCGTCCGCCTCAACTTCAATCCGCAGACGCTGCTGCTGCTGAACTTCGTGCTCGGCTTCGTCATGTTCGGCGTCTCGCTGGAACTGAAGGCGGAAGACTTCAAGGAGGCCTTGCGCACGCCGCGAGCACTAGTGATCGGCCTGCTCGGCCATCACCTGGTGTTTCCGGCCTTTACCTTCCTGCTGGTGCTGCTGCTCGAACCGCGTCCGAGCATTGCGCTGGGCATGATCCTGGTGTCATCCTGCCCGGCCGGCAACATTTCAAACTTTTTGACCCACTATGCCAAGGGCAACACCGCGCTGTCCGTATCGATCAGTACGCTGTCCACGCTCGCCGCCATCATCATGACGCCGGTGAACATCGCCTTCTGGGGCGGGCTTTACGGACCGGCGCAACCCTTGCTGCGATCGGTGGCGGTGAATCCGCTGGAGATGCTCCTGCATGTCTTCCTGCTGCTCGGTCTGCCCCTTGCCGCCGGGCTGTTTGTCACGCGCCGCTGGCCGCGCTTTTCGGCCCGGGCGCAGAAGCCGATGAAGTACTTCTCGCTGGTTTTCTTCCTGATCTTCGTTCTCGCGGCACTGGCGGCCAACTGGAATTACTTCCTGGCCTACGTCGGCTTGGTGGTCGGCATCGTCTTCGTGCATAACGCGTCGGCCCTGCTCACCGGATATGGCCTGGCGTATGGCGCCGCACTGCGCGAGAGCGACAGGCGTGCCGTGGCCATCGAGTGCGGAATCCAGAACTCCGGCCTCGGCCTGATCCTGATTTTCAATTTCTTCGAAGGCCTCGGCGGCATGGCGGTGATCACGGCCTGGTGGGGGATCTGGCATATCGTGGCCGGCCTCTCGGTCGCCACTTTCTGGAGCCGACGTCCTCCCGCATGAGTTCGTTTGGCGTCCTCGTCACCGGCAGTGCCGGCTATCTTGGCAGCCAGGTGGTGGCCGCCTTGGCCGCGCGCGGCGACATCGCAACGGTTGCGCTCGACGTGCGCCAACCGGCGCAGCGCCTGGCCGGCGTGAGCTATGAAGTCGCCGACATCCGCGCGCCGGAAGTCGATGCCATCGTCGCTCGCCACCGGCCGCAAGTGGTCGTGCATTTGGCCTCCATCGTTACGCCGGGCAAGAAAAGCAATCGTGAGTTTGAATACAGCGTGGATGTCGACGGCACCCGCAACCTGCTCGAAGCCTGCCTGAGCCACGGCGTCAAGCGCGTCATCGTTTCATCCAGCGGCGCCGCCTACGGCTACCACGCTGATAATCCGGACTGGCTGAGCGAGAGCGACCCGGTGCGCGGCAACCAGAGCTTCGCCTATTCCTGGCACAAGCGACTGGTCGAGGAAATGCTGGCCGAGTACCGCGCCAGCCAGCCGCAACTGGAACAGGTCATCTTCCGCATCGGCACCATCCTTGGCGCCTCGGTGCACAACCAGATTACCGACCTGTTCGAGAAGCCGCGCCTGATCGCGATCCGCGGTTCCGGCAGCCCCTTCGTCTTCATCCATGATCAGGACGTCGTCGGCGCCATCGTCCAGGGCGTCGATTCAAAGGTGACCGGCATCTTCAACGTCGCCGGCGACGGCAAGCTAAGCATCTTCGAAATCGCGGATCGCCTTGGCAAACGCTGCGCGGTATTCCCGGCCGGCGTGCTGCAGGCGGTATTGTGGCTGATGAAGAGACTGGGCCTGACGCAGTACGGCCCCGAGCAGATCGACTTCCTGCGCTACCGGCCGGTGCTGGACAACCGGCGACTAAAGGAAGACTTCGGCTACGTGCCGAAGCTGAACTCGACGCAGGTGTTCGAGCTGTGGCGGACCTCGCGCGCGAGCAAGGCAGGGTGACTCGCCGCGAATTCAAGGGTTGCACGGTGCTCATCACCGGCGCCGCTGGTGGCCTCGGTGCCGCCTTGTGCGAACGCTACGCCGCCGCCGGCGCGCGCATCGCGGCGATGGATCTCGACGCGAGCAGGCTCGATTTACTGGCGGCATCATTGCGGGCCAAGGGTACCGAAGCGCTGGCACTGCCTGGCGATATCACCGATCCCGCCACCTGTAAATCAGCCGTGGCCACAACGTTGGCGCATTTCGGCGCGCTCGACGGCCTCATCAACAACGCCGGCATCAGCCATCGCAGCCTGCTCGCCGACACCGACCCCGACGTCATCCGTCGCGTCATGGAGGTCAATTTCTTCGGTGCCGTCCATCTGACCGCGGCCGCGCTGGACCACATCGTCGCGCGGCGCGGCTTCATCGTCGCCATTTCCAGCGTCGCCGGCTTTTCGCCACTGATCGGCCGTACCGGTTATGCCGCCAGCAAACACGCGCTGCACGGCTTCTTCGACAGCCTGCGCAGTGAAGTGGAGGGTGCCGGGGTCGGCGTCACCCTGGTGTGCCCCTCCTTCATCCGCACCGGCATTGGCGCTGCCGCCACCGACGGCAGCGGCGCGCCGGTGAGCAGTTCGCGCGTCACCACCGGCGTCGAATCCACGCCGGAAGAAATCGCCGAGCGCGTTTTCGACGCAGTGGCAGCAGGGCGCAAGCTGCTGCTACCCGACGCCACCGCGCGCAAGGCCTGGTGGCTGAGTCGGCTGGCGCCGGGGCTCTACGCGAGGATCATGAAGCGGCGGATGGGCGGGGAGTTTCAGGGCTTGCTGTAGTACTGCCCGCGTCTGATAGCCGGAGAGTCGATGCGGGCTGTAGCGCGGCGAAAGCTTGTCGAGGCCGCCCTTTTGGTCTGACTCAAGTCAGTTCCCAATCCCTTGCCATGAAGAGGTAGTATTCCCATCGAATTTTCCGGAGGGAAATGCGATGCGAATTCACCTGGCGGCAACTCTGGTGTTCTGCGCTCTGGCTGCAACACCGACTCTCGCAGGTTTGGCGGAAGGGCGTGCCGCCTATCAGCGGGGCGATCATGCGACAGCGTTCAGCGAACTCAGGCCTTTGGCCGAGCAAGGTAGATCTGCAGCGCAGAACCTCCTCGGCGTGATGTATGCGCGGGGGCAAGGTGTTGCCAAGGATGAAGTCGAAGCGGCGAAGTGGTTTCGCAAGGCGGCCGTTCAAGGCGATGCCTACGCCCAATACGCGCTCGGAAATGCCTATGCGGAGGGGCTTGGGGTGCCGCGCGACGAGAAAGAGGCTGCGAAGTGGCTGTTGATGGCGGCCAGCGCCGGCAATGCCAATGCGCAATTCGCCATGGGTAAGCGTTATGAGGATGGGGAGGGAGTCGAGAAAAGCGACGTTGAGGCTGCAAAATGGTTCCGGAAGGCCGCCGAGCAGGGGCACAACGACGCAAAGTACAGCCTGAACTTCATGTACGTGCAGGGACGCGGCGTGCCGAAGGATGCGGCCGAGGCTGAGCGCTGGCGTCCAGGCGTGGCCGAGAAGAGGGGCAAGGGTGGCGTGAAGAGCCTGAGTGCGCTGGTCTCGCCCAGTACTGGCGAGGCGCGGGATGAATCCGAGGTGATCGCCGAGTTGCGGGACCTGGCGGAAAGGGGATTTGCCATGCCGCAGCACAATCTGGGCATGGTCTATGCCAACGGTGACAGCGTGCCCAGAGATCCGGTTGAAGCGGTCAAGTGGTGGCGCAAGGCCGCGGAACAGGATCTGGCGATTGCCCAATTGCGCTTGGCCGACGCCTATCAGTCAGGTTTCGGCGTTGAAAAGAATGAAAAGGAATCTACTGCCTGGCTTCGAAAGGCGGCCGAAAACAGAAATCTTCAGGCCATGTACCGGCTTGGCCGGCATCTGCTGAAACAGGGCGCGGAGACCCGGGATGCGGATGAAGCGTTGAAATGGCTGCGCAAGGCGGCGGATCTGGACTACGCGGATGCGCAGTTTGAACTCGGAAGCATGCACTTGGCCGGCAAGCTGGTTCCCAAGGACGAAGCGGAAGGGTTGAGACTGATCCGCAAGGCGGCCGATCAGGGGCTGGAAAGGGCGCGGCGTGCCATGAGTCCTGCAACGGACGGAAGCAAGGTCGTTGCTGCCAGCCGGGATGACGTCGCATCCCAGCCAATAAAGACCGAACAGAATCCCGAACGCCTGCAACCCGACCTGCGAACCAACGAATGCCGCGGCCCCAACAGAGCCTTTGGCCAGGCTAAAGATACGGCCTTGGCCCGCGCCGCCGGCGAGGGAAACGTCGAGGCACAGTATCGCCTTGGTCTGGCCTATCTTAACGGCATGGGCGTCGGCAGCGACTTCTCAGAGGCTACGAAGTGCTTCCGAGCGGCTGCGATCAAGGGCCTGCCGGCCGCTCAGTCGAAGCTGGGCTTCATGTACTGGAAGGGCTTCGGAATGGAGCAGAGCGATGCAGAGGCCCTGCAGTGGTTTCGCAAGGCAGCGGTGACTGGCGTTGCGGAGGCGGAGTTCTTCCTTGGGTATATGCATTACCTTGGGCGTGGCGTTGCCAAGAGCGACGCGGAGGCACTGAGGTATTACCGGATGGCGGCCGACAAGGGCGAAGCCAGGGCCCAGCACAATCTCGGTGCCCTCTATTACGGCGGAGACGGTGTTGAGAAAAGCCATGCCGAAGCGGCAACCTGGTTCAAGAAGGCCGCTGAAAGGGGAATGCCGACCTCGCAGCTTCAGATTGCCCAGATGTATTTGGCGGGGATTGGCGTTCCGAAGGACGAGGGCGAAGCCATGAAGTGGTTGGGCAAAGCTGCAGAGCAAGGTAATACGAAGGCGCAGGAAATGCTTCGACAGCGGATCGAGAAGGGTAATATGGGGTCAGAGTGATTTACTTCTCTGACACTCCGAATCGCCGTCCCGCCAGCGCCGACTCTTGAACGATCTACCGACAAGTGGTTGGGCTCCAATATTTTCAGGCGGCCTGAACCAATGCCATCCGAATCTCGACGGCATCGAATGGAACGGTCACCATGTCGTTATCGGTGCGTTCGATCAGCCCCAGTTCGACGAGGCGGGCAACATCGGCATCGACTTCGAGTAATTGCGCCCGGCCGACTTGGCCAGCGCATACACGCTTGCCGGGCCCATGCCGCGCAGGGTATTGAGGAGATCCAGGCGGGCGGGAGTCAGCTCGGCAAACGGCGTCCGTGCCGACTCGAAGGAAAGGCGGTAGTCCGTGGTTTGGCCACGCACTTTCTGCGCGAGTTGTTCCCGCTCGGCCTTGAATACGGTCCCTTTGCTGCCTACTTCGATGATGGCTTTCATTGTCCGTTCCTCCTTTCGTCACGTCGCGTTCGAAGTCGGCCAGCAGCGCGTCGAGGTCGGTTAACTCGTAGTTCGTCCGGGCGCTTGCCAAATTTTCTGGCCGCTGACTCGTTTCCCACACTTGGTTTTTTACATTGAGCATGCCGATCACGTCGACGTCTGGCGCGTGCTGCATGGCCAGCGCGACATCCCGGCGTGGATGCACGCACCCGACGCGCACCGAGAATTGATCGGACCGGGCTGGATTTCACTGATCGAGTCGCTATGTTGCCGGCGCCGACTTTCCGTAGGTGCTACCATGGTGTTACTACCAAATGAAGGTGACCCGCCATGTCCACCACATCGCTCAAGCTTCCCGACGAACTCAAGCAACGGGCCGCAGCCGCGGCCGAGAAGCTCGGGGTTTCGCCGCACGCCTTCATGGTCCGCGCGATTGAGCAGGCGGCGACGGCGGCTGAGCAACGGGCCGCTTTCGTGGCCGAGGCGCTGGCGGCGCGGGAGCAGATGCTGAAGACCGGCAAGGGCTACGATGCCACCGAAGTTCATGAATACCTGAAGGCGCGTATTGCCGGCGGCAAGGCGGTCAAGCCGAAGGCCGCATCTTGGCGAAGCTGAGTTATTCCGGGCGGGCGCTGGCCGACCTCGAAAGGCTGACGGATTTTCTGATCGAGGCCGATCCAAAGGCGGCTCTTGAGACGGTGGGCTTGATCGAGGAGGCCGTCGGCTTGCTGGCGCGTCATCCGCTGATCGGTCGTCCGGTCGAGTCTTCCTTGCGGGAGTTGGTGATATCCCGCGGTCGCACCGGCTATGTCGCGCTCTACAGCTTCGAGGCAGCGCAGGACGCCGTCCTGATTCTCGCGATCCGTCATCAGCGCGAAGCGGGCTATTGGGGCGAGGACGAGGACTGAATCGCGCAAGTGATTTAACGTGAAACAACATGTTCGGAGTACTTGGTGATGTCGAGCAAAGCGAGCTGATCGGTAACCCCCCGCGAGGGGGAAGGGGGCGGGCGAATAGACGGCTTTTCGCGTGTTTCATCCTCGGCGGGTAGCGCTCGTTGCCATGAGTGTTAGGGTCAGCCGATCGCAAATCACCGACCGCAAATTGCTCCGATTACTGGCAGCATATGGAAAAGCTTGGACCGCAATGTCGCCGCCGGTCAGCGGCGGCTTCATCCTTGGAGAGCGCAGTGCGAGCAGTCATGTACCACCACTTTGGCGATGAGTCGGTCTTGTCGCTGTGTGAAGTTCCCACACCACAACCTGCAAGCGGCCAGGTCCAGGTGCGGGTCCATATGGCCAGCCTGAATCCCGTAGATTTCAAGTTGCGCAGCGGCATGCTGCGCATGTTGGGGCGGCCCAAGCGCCCGGCAATCACGGGGAAAGACTTCGCCGGCGAAATCACTGCGCTGGGCGCGAATGTGCGCGGCTATGCCATCGGGCAGCGTGTATTTGGTTCTGTCGATCCATTGGGTGGCGCGGGATCATGCGCGCAGTTTGTCGCCCTTTCAACCGATCTGATCGCACCGATTCCCGAGGCTATGGGCTATGAAGTGGCGGCCAGTTTGCCGGTGGCTTCCGGTACCGCTTTGCAGGCACTTGCCGACATTGCACAACTCCGGCGCGGCCAATCGGTTTTGATCACCGGGGCATCCGGCTCCGTGGGTGCCAGCGGCGTGCAACTGGCGAGGTCGATCGGGGCTCGCATCACCGGGGTGTGCGGCACGGCCAATATCGTCTATGTCCGCTCCATCGGCGCCGAACGCGTCATCGACTACAAGACCGACAACTGGCAGAGTTTGGGCGATCGCTTCGATGTGATCTTCGATGCCGCCGCCAGCGCAAGCTTTTCAGATTCAAGACGGTGCCTGAGCGCTGGGGGCATCTATATCAACACCATGCCGAGCCCCGCTTTGTACCTTGCGGCGCTCGGTGCGCGGCTTGCATCCCGGCAACGCTGCGTACCATTTATGCTGAAGACCAATGCCGATCTGCTTGGGCGGCTGGCGACACTGACTGCCGATGGCGTACTCGTTCCGCGTATCAGCGAAATCGTGGACTTGGGCCAGGTAGGGTCCGCTCAGCGTCGGATGCAGGAGGGCAAGGTCAGCGGCAAGATTTGCGTGCACGTGAATTCATGACGGCCTCCCAATGACCGGCGACCCTCGTCGCCGCTACATCAGCCCCATGCCCTTCAGCACCACGATGCCGGCGCTGGTGGTGAATAGCGAGCCGACGGTGGTCAGGGCGATGATGTTGGCCGCCAGCGCCGCATTGCCGCCCATCGCGCGCACCATCACGTAGCCGGCCGCCGCACTGGGCGCGGACGACATCAGCAGCAGGATGCCGAGGTCCATGCCGCGAAATCCCAGGGCCACTCCCCCAAACACGAACAGCAGCGGCACGGCCACCAGCTTGCCGGCGGCGGCCAGCACGGTGTCGCGCGGGTCGTGGCGCAGGCTGCGAAAATCCAGTGCGGCGCCGGTGCAGAGCAGGGCCAGCGGCAGGGTCATGTGCGCAAAGTATTCGCCGGACTGGAGCAGGATTGCGGGCAGGCGGAGTCCCGAGATCGAAACGGGGAGGGCCAGCACGATGCCGATGATCAGGGGGTTCGTGGCCACCGAGCGCAGCACCCGCCACGGATTCTGGCTGGCATGCAGCGACCAACTCAGGGTGACGACAGAGAGCACGTTGAACAGGATGGTGACCATGCCGACATAGAGCGAGGCCGCCACCAGGCCGGGTTCACCATAGGCATTGACGCAATAGGCCAGCCCGATGATGGCCATGTTGGAGCGGAAGATTCCCTGCACCACCACGCCGCGGTCGCGCTCTTCGCGTACCGCAAGGCGCACCGCCAGTTCGCCGGCGCCCCACACCAGCAGCGTCGCCACGATGCCGAAGCCGATCAGGGCGAAGTTCGCCGTGGCATCCAAATGGGTCTTGCTGACGCTGATGAACAGCAGGGCCGGTAGGGTGACGTTGAACACCAGGCGCGAACCGACCTCGATGAAGGCGTCGTTGATCATGCCGATGCGACGCAACCAAGCCCCGAGGCCGAGGATGACGAAAATCGGCCCGGTGACGGAAAGCGAGAATTCGAGAGTGTCGAGAAATTCCGAAATCATTGCGCTTGGCAGAACTTCTCGCGGTGACAAGGGGGAGGGGTCCGATTCTAGCGGTTGCCGCGCTCCCGGTTGCCCAACGCCGGACGTGTCAGATAGCGCCGAGCGACGACCAAAGCGCCTGGCCCAGCAGTCGCGCTGGCAGCAAGGTGAAGCCACCCGCAACGACGAGGCCGCCGAAAAATACGCTTTTCATGATCCTCTGATGTCGGTTGATGTTGCCGGTCATGGCGAAGTAAACGGCGAAAGACAGCGCGACCAGGGAGATCACGGACAGGCCGTGGATCCACGAGAAGCTGCCGCCACCCCTGATCCAGTAAGTCGAGATCGCTGTGATCAGCATCAGGCCGACCCAGGTGCGGCCCAGTATGCGGTGGGAGAAATTACCCTTGCGGCCCAGGAACACGGCGATGCCGAGAACCAGAGCAGCGAAGGCTGCGCCGAGGTGGATCAGGATCATGGGGGTGAATTCTTGTTGCATGGCGGCCTCCTGTGGGTTCGGGGTGGAGGCAGTTTCCGCAACTCGAATGGATCAGCCAAGCAGATTGCGACGAATCGCCGGATTGGCGGCCCGAACTGCCGCAGGAAGCAATGAGCCGCATGCGCCAGCGCGACGGCGGCTCGCGATGACTGCCTACGGCGATGACAGCGGCCAAGCCCCTTCCCGCGTCAGCAGTTCCTGCTTGCGCGCCAGGCCGCCGGCATAACCGGTCAGGCTGCCGTCGGCGCCCAGCACGCGGTGGCAGGGCACCACGATGCTCCACGGGTTGCGCCCCACGGCCGCGCCGACAGCGCGCACGGCCAGCGGATTGTTGAGTCGCGCGGCGATTGCGCCATAGCGGGTGGTGGCACCCCACGGAATTTCCGCCAGGGCCTCCCACACGCTGCGCTGAAATGTTGTGCCCCAGGCAGCTGCGCGCGGCGTTTTGAACTGCCGGCCTTGGCCGCGGAAATACGCCTGTAGTTCCTCGGCGGCTTGATCAAGCCAGCATTGGGATTGGACTACCTGCCACGTGGATGCATCCGGATGGTGGCTCTGGCCTTCGAACCACACACCCGCCAGGCCGGCGTCGCCGGCAGCCAGCAGCATGCGGCCCAAAGGGGTGGCGATGGACTTGCAGACGAGTTTCATGGGGATCCTCCGTGCCAGAGTCGAATGACGGCGTAGCTGCGCCAGGGTTGCCACGCGCTTGCCAGCGCAGTGGCGGCGCGCGCGGGCTGCGGGCCGTCGCGCACGCCAAGGCGCTGCTGCACCACGATGTCGCCCGCCGGAAACGCATCGGGCCAGCGCAAGGCGCGCATGGCAATGTATTGCGCGGTCCATTCGCCGATGCCGGGCAGGGCCATCAGGGCCTGCACCGTGGCTTGCACCTGCGGGCCGGGCTTCAGGTTCAGGCCGCCATGCAGCACGGCATGAGCCATTGCCTGAATGGCCTTCTGGCGTTGCCGCACGATGCCCAGTTGCCCCAGTTCGTCGGGCGTGGCTTGCAGCACCGTGGCGGGTGTCGGAAAGGCATGCGTGAGGTGCGGCCACGGCGTGGCCAGCGGCTCGCCCAGGGTCTGCACCAGGCGCGTGGTGAGTGTGCGCGCTGCCGCCACGGTGACCTGCTGGCCCAGCACCGCGCGCACCGCCAGCTCGAAGCCGTCCCAGGCGCCCGGCACGCGCCAGCCGGCGCAATGCGCAAAGTCGCGGGCGAGGGCGGTTTCGATGGCGAGCGGGTCGGCATCCAGGTCCAGCGCCCAGCGCAGTTGTTGCAGGACGGCCGGCAAGACCGGTAGCAGGCTGTCGGATAGCTGCACCTGAACCCGATGCGCGGCGGCCTCGAACTGCGCGCGCACCCAGCCCAGGTGGCTTTGCTTGCCTGCCGACATGCGCAGGATGCGGACGAACTCGCCGGAGCTGTCCTCGCCTGTACTTTCCTCACCTATGGTGCAGAGCTCCAGGCCCGGCACGGCGCGCTGGGCGAGGAATTTCATCATGGCCGTTGCGTCATAGGGCGGCCGGTAGGCCAGCTTCAGGCACACGTCGCTGGCGGCCTGGCCCTTGCGCCGGCACACCGTGGGCGTAAGGCCGTAATGGTCGACAAACGCAGTGTTGAAGCGGCGCTGGCTGGCAAAGCCGCTGAGGAGTGCAATGCCGGCAATCGGCAGGGCGGTGTCGCACAGCAACTGCTTGGCCATCAGCAAGCGGCGCGTCTGTCGGTATTGCGAGGGCGTCACGCCCAGGTGCTGCGCCAGGATGCGGCGCATGTGGCGTTCGCTGACACCCAGCCGTGCGGCGAGGTCGGCGATGCTCAGCGGTGCATCGGCCAGGGCTTCGGCGCTGTCGAGCAGCTGCATGGCCTGCAGCGCCAGTATCTGGCTCGCGTCCTGCGTCGACCAGTGCGCCATGGTTGTCGGCGCCGCCGGGGCCAACTCGGGGCGGCAGCGCAGGCAGGGGCGAAAGCCTGCCCCTTCGGCGCGCGCGGCGCTGGCGAAGAAAAGGCAGTTCTTCGCCAGTGGCGCGCGCACCTTGCATACAGGGCGACAGTAAATGCCCGTGGTCCTGACCGCCGTGAAGAAGTGACCGTCGAAACGCGCATCGCGAGACAGCAGGGCCTGGTAGCAGGCGGCGGGGTCGAGCGGGGTTTGGGTGGAGGCCATGGCTGCATGTTACGCAGACTCGGGGCGTGCAGTAGCCGTTTTCGGACATGCGCTTGAGGCCGGTGCCGCAGTGGCGGGCGAAGGACAGGAGTACGGTTTCGGGGGTGTTTCGAGCCGTGCCGGTCGGTGGGTCCATCACTCGATGCAAGGATCCTCCATGATCTGGACGCTCCACAATCCCGGCCTGATCGGCGATACTCGGGTCATGGCAGCCGCATGGTGACGGCGAGGCAGCATGAAGAATCCCGGAAGGACAATCACTGGTTTGGCAAGTGCGATGGTTGTGGCGATCGTCGTCGCGCTCATGCTGCTCGGCCCCTTCAACTTCGCCGGCAGCCGGCTGCCAGATGGCCTCTATGGCCTGCAGGCATCGCACTGGCAGGCAGGCCAGCCGCGCGATTGCAGTCTATGCCCGGAGAGGCTTTTCGTCGTGGTCTGCGATGCTGACAGGCAGGTTCATCTGCGCGGCATGCAGCAGTTGGCTGAGCTTCAGGCGGAACAACGAAAGGACGGTCAGGTCTGGAGCAGCGAGCAGGGGAAGGCGTATTCCTGCATCGACAACCGCGATTTCCGCCTGGCGCGGCCTGCGGGCGGCTACAGTGCGGCCTACGACGAGCACGATCGCGGATTTCGCTACGATCTGTCGTTCAAGGTAATTCGAGAGAACGCCGCCGCACAGCTGGTCGAGGTGCGTTTCCAGGACAGCCGGACGGACATCGACGATGCACTGTTCCGCTATGAAGTTGCGGGCGGCACGGTAGAGCCCCTGGAGAGCTGGATAGTCACCCGCGGGCACCGCACTCTGGCGCTGTTCGCCGTCATGGCTACCCTGGTCTTGCTGATGCTGGCGTGGGCCCTCTATTTCGCGATTGTCGCGATCCGGCGCCGTCCGCGCCAGGTTTAGCTCGGCGGCCACAGTGCGTGAGTGGCGGCCTGCAGAACGCGAATAAAATCGCTACACGGTCGCGGCAGCTTGCTGTTCGACGAGTGGCCTTGACGGCGTGATCAATGGATTTAGTGACACACGAAATGCTAAAGAATTACATCTTCTGGGGCTGCTTCATTGCGGTGTTGATCGGGATCGTCATCACCCTGGTGAAGCGACGCGAGCGCGCTCGCCGCTGGCAAAGCCCGCTACCGGCAGGAACTTCAATCCCGCCGACGCCCGAGTGCCGCTCAGCGGCTGCTCCGATCACCGGCACGGCCGGGCTGATGTGTCTGGGTGGAAGTCACCACGGTCACCGCGTCGAGATACCGCTTCGGGGGCTGGCAATAGGTCGCGCCGGGGACAATGACCTAGTCATTGTCGATGGACGCATTTCGCCTCATCACGCATGGATCGGCATCGTCGGTGGCCGTGTCATGTTGCGCGACTACCAGTCGCTGGGCGGCACCTTCCTCAACGGCGACATGGACTCCCCGGTCAGCGAGATCGCACTGCTCAATGGCGACAAGATATTTTTCGGCGGGCGCGCCGGGGACCAGTTTCAGTTGGTCATCGAATAGCCTGTCGAGGCAGCGCGCAAGGCAATCCTTCGGTGAATCTAGCCCGAATCACCGCCGGCTCAATTCAAGACATCACATCATTTCAAGCGCGTGTCCAACGATGCCGCCGCGCTTCAGCATGTGCAGGCGACGTTCCCGGTCCTCGAGAAGGATGGACTCGAGGTAGGCGATATTGCGGTCGACCAGCTCGAGGTAATGGTTGCGACGCTCGCCGCCAACCGCTTCGAAATGCCGCGCGAGGTAATCGACCGTACCACCCAGATGATCGAACAGGCGCTTGCGCGTGGTCTGGTAGAAGGACATCGTCTGTTCGAGGAGTTCGTGCAGATCCTTGAAGCCTCCGACACCCGCCTCGCGGAATTCGAAATACAGGAACAACAGCCGCTCCAGATATTCGCGGCTGGCCATCTGTCCGACAATGTCTGCGGTCGCCGCGACGCGTGCGGCAAGTGCCGACTCCGCCGAGGCACAATTCCAGTTCGCGGGCAGCATGCGGTGGTCGGTCGCGAGAACGGCATCGATAACCCAGCGACGCAATTCCCCGTCGATGGTGGCGAGGCCATACTCGACGAATGCCACACTGCGGCTCACGTGTTCTACGGTGAACTGCGCCCCCGTCCCGCCATTTTCCGCACTGGCTTTCAGGTAGCCGGAGTCATGAAACAGCGCTCCCAATATTGCTGCATCGATGGTTCGCGGATGCAGGATGATGCCGGAGGCATGAATTCCATGTAGCAGGCGGGACGCACATACCGCGACCTCGAGGGTGTGGCAGCGGTTGTGGTAAGGAGCCTGAAGATTTTGGTAGCCGGGCAGACGTCCTTCAAATGCCAGTTCTACAAGCCCGAACCCCAACTGGATGGCGGCCGGCGAATGCGAGGGAGAAATACGGCGGATCGTTTCAATGATCTCGCGCAGGGTAATCTGATAATCGCAGGCTACCCCGATGATGGCGAACTGACTGTTGTCGGCTGACATGAATTCCAAGGCCTCGGACAAAAAACGTTGTCATATGAAGATGCAGTTGGGGACGATCGCATGAATCCGTCGTTCAGCGCTTCGCCCGCCTGCAGCATCTGGTGGGCGCCGACTGTTGGGAAGTAGTCGACTTTTGTTCCGGGTCAGTGCGATGCAATTTTCATTCCCGAAGGAGGTTCGGGAAGGGGGAATGCCTGGCTTGTAGCTAAACCTTGATCAGCCTTCGGCTAGATCCTCTGCCTGCGGCGTGAATTCGCGCGCAGGTCTAATCAATTGCCATTTCATCGATTGAGAGCTGAAATATCGATGACCATAGTGCTTACCGAAATCGGGAAGCCTGTTCCAGCAATTGGGAAAGAGCGTGGCGGTCCACGGCAGGCTACACGTCAATAATGCAGGCCTTTTGCCGAATTGTTCGGCTTTCGTCGGCTGCTGGCAGAGACCGAATAGTGGACTGCCAGCGCCCCTATTTCTCGATGCGCGTGATCTTCGAGCC
>CAMBRI010000025.1 GCA_945870205.1 Sulfuritalea hydrogenivorans sk43H
GCTGCTGGCATTGCGTACCGGTCATGCCCGCGCCGCCGAAATGCTGATGCTGGGCGAGGTTTTCTCGGCGCAGACGGCCCTGGAAACAGGGATCGTGAACGCGGTCCTGCCCGATGGCCAGGTGCTGGCCCATGCGCTGGAACGCTGCCGCAAACTGATCGCGCAACCGGCCGCATCGCTGCGCCTCACCAAGCAGTTGATGAAGCGCGCCCAGCAGGTGCTGATCCGCGAAACCATGGCCATCGAGGCCGAGGTTTTCCGTGAGCGCCTGGTGTCGCCCGAAGCGAAAGAAGCCTTCGCCGCATTCTTCGAAAAGCGCAAGCCGGATTTCTCCGCCTTCGGCTAGATCAGGGTATCTGCCGCGGGCAGGCGCAGTGCTAGAATCCGCAGCCCGACGGATGGGTGGCAGAGCGGTTGAATGCACCGGTCTTGAAAACCGGCGACGTCGCAAGACGTTCGTGAGTTCGAATCTCACCCCATCCGCCAGCAGCCTAGTGATACCAATGGTTTCCATGAAACTATAGATGCTGCCCATGTTCAAACCCATGTTCAAACCCATGTTTAGGGTTTTGCAACGGGATTCAATCGGCGTAGCCCTTTCCTTGCACGCCATGGGCAGATAAGGCGACGTCCGTTGTCCGCCACCATACCGCGCGGACTTGCCCACAGCCCGATCAGGCGGCCGCCAGTTCCCCTGCCTTCTTGCGCGTCCGGCGCGGCTTGGCGGGCGCTGAAGGTGCCGCGCGCAGCTTGATCCCCAGTGCGGTGATGACCTTCATCACCGTTGAAAACTCGGGGTTCCCGTCAGCCGAGAGCGCCTTGTAAAGGTTTTCCCGAGCAAGGCCGGTGTCCTTGGCGATCTGCGTCATGCCCCTGGCCTTGGCGATGTCGCCGAGTGCCACGGCAATCATGCGGGGATCGCCTTTGCTTTCCTCGATCATGGCGTCGAGATAGAAGGCCATGTCCTCTTCGGTCTTCAGGTACTCTGCCGCATCGAAGCGGCTGAATGTTTCTTTCTTTGCCATGGCTCACTCCTTGTCTAGTGCTTCCACCATTTCCTTGGCTCGTTTTATGTCCCGACGCTGGGTGCCTTTGGTGCCGCCCATCAGCAGGAAGATGATCCGATTTCCGCGATGCACGAAATAGAGTCGATACCCCGGCCCGACATGCACGCGCATTTCATGTACCCCGTCGCCAACAGGTTCGCAATCGCCTAGATTGCCTTCCGTGGCCATGCTCAACCGGGCGGTAATCCGCAACCGCCCCATGGCATCGCGCAACTCGCTCAGCCAAGCCTTGAATGTGCCCGATTGCTCTACGGTCTACATGGTGTCAATGTAACTCATGGAATACATCAATGCAATGGACGATGGAACGAAAAACCCTGGCCGGAGCCGTTGCATGACATTACGTAGATCATTACTGACTCGATGATCACCGTCTCGCCAGCGCCGACTTTCACCACCATCTGACCACCGACAATGCCCGTACGGCCGCCGAACTATTCGTTCAGGTCGGCGGCCCCAAGCCGGCTTCGGTGCTCAACGCTTGTCCACTGCATCGATAAGCGTATTAAGGTCGTCGGGTGGGTTGATAAAGCGAAATCCCGAGGCATGTCCGCGACTGCCATCCGGCATCGTAACGACTTCCGAATAGCGTACTTCGAGGTCGACGGTGACGGGATCGAGTCCTGGAACTTCGATGCGGCTGCCAACGAGCACAGTGCCTGGCTCGAGTGTAATGTCGGCTGAATAGAAAAGAGCACTGATGCCGCCGAAACTGATCTCCCTTATTTTTGCATCGAAGGGCATGATTCCTCCGGCATCGGCGACGCAGCGCAGTAAGGCCGCAGAGGTCACTTCGTGGCGATAGTGTTGCCGGCGCTGCAGAACGGCAAGGACATCCGGATAACGCAAGCGTATAGCCGAAATGCCATTGTGTACTACTTCGCTGGGTCCGGCAGCGACGAACTCAATGTGCCACTCGCGTGGACGGGAAACGAAAGTCACATTGGCACGGGCAAGCAAGGCATTGTTTGTTGATTCGTCCGCAGCCATGGAGACGATGATGAATCCCCATCTCTCGTCAGCGCCAATAATCTGCGCGGTGAACAGATCACTACTCCCCGGCAGTACTGCTGTGACAAGCTCGCGCCGGGCGACCAACGCATCAAGCACCCGCTTGATCTCGCGCGTAGAGCGCAACAGATGGTCCGATGTGGTCGCGGCCTTTTCGGTCGTGGGCATAGGCAATGCAATACCGGTTGGGAAAACTCCGATCAAAGGCCGGCTATTTCCGACTCAATTATCTCACCAGAAGATCGCCGGTCAGCGACCGGATTCAGGCAGATAGCGCCCGTTTCAACCAGGCACCCGGCCAGTGGGTGATGTTGTGCTGCAACTCGCTTTCATTGAACGGCCAGGCCGGCTGTTCAATCACGAATTCAGGGTGCCGCGCGGCAAAGTCGCGCGCCGCAAATGTCGGATTGTCGGTGACCCAACCCGGTGTGCCGCGCGGCAGATCCGCCAGGTCGTACATGATTCCATCGGTCGCTACGATGTAGGACCCGGCCGTCACCAGGCCAGCATAGGCTTCCAACTCGTTATCGACGTGGGCGTAGCTGTGATTCGAATCCAGAATGACCAGCACGGTCTCACCCGGCCTCACCAGGGACTTCACCTCGGCAACGATCTCGGGAGATGTTGAACTGCCTTCGATCAGGGTGATCCGGTCGCTCAGGGGATGGGCTTCGATTGCCGCGCGATTGTGCGGACGGATCTCGATGTCGATGCCGATCACGCGCCCCTTTTCCATCGCCTTGCACAGACTCGAATAAAAAATCAGGGAACCGCCGTGCGCCACGCCCGTTTCGATGATCACGTCCGGCTTCACCTGAAAAATCGCCTCCTGCATGCGGATCATGTCTTCCGGCAACTGGATCACGGGCCGGCCCATCCAGCTGAAGCTGTATTGATATTTCTGGTTCCAGCCGACGCGAACCCATTGCCGAGAAATTGTCTCGAACGCCTCCCTGGAATACAGGTCCAGGGTCATGGTTTGCCCCGCTTCGTCTATGGTCAGGGTCTTGGCGTCGGTGTCGAGGATGAGTCTCATCAGTGGCTCCAGTCGGTCAGGTCGAGTTCAATGCCGGCCGCTGCCAGCAATCGCAGGTTTTCATCACGGTAGTTCGGGTTCATCAGCACGGCGCTTTTTACGCGACGCAGTGGAAGGTCGGCCGGGGCGACGATCGGGTGCCCGGTGCCGGGGATATGGCCGCCCTGCTTGTTCGGATTGAGGTCGACCACGCAATCGACGAGGGAACAGTCCGGATCGACCAGATTGGCGAACGTCGCACCCTTGGCACCGGCACCCCACAACGCCACCTTGCCGCGCAAGCCGAGTTCCAGCAGGCGCGCCTGCCAGTGCAAGCGCAGTGTGTCCACTTCCTCGCCGTAGGCCTTTGCCAGCGCGGCAGTCTTGGCCGGCCCCTGTACGTCAGGCAAGGCCGCGTCGGCGAGCCGTGCCTCCAGCCAAAGATACTGGCCGCCAAAGATTTGCCCGACAGCTTCCACGGCAAACCCTGCGCGGCGGAATGCCAGGCTGAGCGAGGCAGCTGTAAACAGCGAGCAATGCTCGTAGAAAAAATCCCACAGCACCCGATTGTTCAGAATCCACTCCACGCACGGCGTCTCGAAGAACACACGCGCCGCGGGCGAATGATCGAGCGCCGACCGGAGCGAACGCAGCAAAGCCATCGGGTCGGGTACATGTTCGATGACATGCCGGCACACCACGACGTCCGCGGCGACATCGATGCAGCTTGCATCGTAGTAGCAGCGGCGAAACACAAGGCGGCCATCCAGATCGCTGTCCGGCCCGACATAGCTGGGATCGAAACCAAAGCCCCTGTTGTTGGCGCCCGGAAAGCTCACCAGCTTGCGCAGGAACTGACCCTTGCCGCATCCCACTTCGATGATGCGGCTGTTGCGCACGGCATGCTGCCCCACCATGTCTTCCACCAGTCCATCCAGATAGGCGTCGAAGTAGGCGGAACACGACTGCGTGTTGTCGTAGTCTTCGCCATAGGCCAGACGAGCCAGATCGAAAGCCCGGTTGAATATGAAGCCGCAATCCTCGCACACGGCAAGGTCCAACTCTCCGCGCGCCACCGAACGCGCCGCATGCTGGCTGCCGACGACCAGGTTCTGATGCACAGGCACCTGCTTGCGCTGGAGAAATTGCGTCGTTTGGCGGCTGTCGCACACCGGGCATTGATCAATGCTCATGGCCGCGCATCACGCAGGGTCTGCGACAGCCCCTGCTCCAGGGACAGCGCTGGCGCCCACCCCAGCGCCTTCAGTTTGAGGTTCTCGCCCACCAGCAAGGGTGGCTCGCCGGGACGCTCGGCAGCCAGTTCCAGCACGGGCCGCGGATCGGCCTCCAGCAGTCGTGCCAACTCACAGACGAGATCGCACAGTTGCACCGGCTGGCCGGAACTGATGTTGTAGGCACCACTGGCGCCGCTCTGCAGCAAGGCCAGGAAACCTGCCGCGACATCCGACGCATGCAAGAAATCGCGGTAGGCCCGGGCATTCACTCCGAAGGCCGCACGTGTGCCGCGGAACGCCGCTATCAGCGAGGGAATCAGTCGTTGCACGTTCTCGCCGGCACCAAAGGGGATGAACACGCGGCCCCAGGCACAGGGCAACTGATGTCGGGCGCAAACGTCCATCGCCAGACGCCGTGCCGCATCCTTGGCCTTGCCATAGACCGTGGCCGGGTTCAAGGCAGTGCCCTCTTCCCGGCAATTGCCTTCCGCCCAGTCGTATTCGGCGCAGGTACCCGCCACCACGACCTGTTGTCCGCCGCCTACACAGAACGCGTCGACCAAACAGGTGGTGGCCTCGACCCAGCGCTGGTTCAAGGGTGACGTCCAGTATTCGCCGTGTTCGGCAAACCACGCCAGATGCAGCAGATGGCTTGCCCTGGCTTGCCTTATCCACTCGGCAGGATCCTGCGTTGACAGCAAGTCGGCCTCGATGAAATCCGCAAAGTCACTGTCAGTGGCGCGTCGCCGACCCAGCATCACCGTCTCGATGCCTTGCCGACGCAGGCTGTCGAGCACATGGCGCCCGAGGAATCCGCTGGCGCCGGTCAGGAGCACTCTCATGCGGACCGCTGCTATTCCACGACCAGCGTTGGCACGGCCGTCACGAATTGGCCGCCCCATTCACGAATGTAGGCAAGTTGGTCCATCACTTCCGTTCGCAGGTTCCAGGGAATGATGATGACGTAATCGGGCCGGGTCTGTTTCAGCAGTGCCTCGGCAACAATCGGAATGCGGCTTCCGGGCATGAATTTGCCTTGCTTGGCCGGATTGCGATCCATCACATACGAAATCAGGTCCTGGCGCACTCCAGCGTAATTGAGCAGGGTGTTGCCCTTGGCGGCGGCGCCGTAGCCGACTACGGTCTTCCCGGCCCGCTTGGCGTCGATCAGAAAAGCCAGGAAATCGTATTTGACCTTGTTTGCGTGTTCCTGGAAACCTGCGTAATAACCGGCCCGATTCATTCCGGCCGCCGTTTCGCGGTCGATCAGTTCGGCCACCCTGGCGCTGGTGGCATGGCTTCCGGTGTTTTTCCTTTGCGCGAACAGACGCAGGCTGCCGCCATGCGTAGGCAGTTCCTCGACGTCAAAAACCGCCAGCCCGGCATCGCTGAAGATATCTGCCACGGCCGTAAAGGAAAGATAGGAAAAATGCTCGTGGTAAATCGTGTCGAACTGATTTTGCTCGATCAGTTTCATGAGATGCGGGAACTCAAAGGTCGCCACACCCTGCGGCTTCAGCAAGGCCGCAAAGCCCGCCGAGAAATCGTTGATATCCGGCACGTGGGCCAGCACGTTGTTGGCAGCCATCAAATCCGCCTGCTTGCCCTGGCTCGCAAGCCTGTTGGCCAGGCTGACGCCGAAAAACTCTTCGATGGTCTCGACCCCCTTCAGACGCGATGCGGCGGATGTGCTGGCGGTTGGCTCGATACCCAGACAGGGAATGCCTCGTTGCTTTACATACTGCAACAGGTAGCCGTCATTCGATGCCACCTCGACCACATGGCTGTCGGGCGACAAGCCGAAACGATCGACCATCCGGCCTACATACTCTTCCGCATGCTTCAGCCATATGTCAGAAAACGAACTGAAGTAGGCATACTCGTCATTGAACAGTTCCGCGGCCCTTGAATAGGCTTCGGCCTGCACCAGCCAGCAGGCCTCGCAGACCAGCACTTTCAACGGAAACCACTTCTCCGGGCGGCGCATGGTCAGTGCCGTAAGGTAGGCGTTCGATGGCGGCGCGCTACCCAAGTCGATCAGGGTCAGCGAAACGGGTTTGCCACAGTGACGGCACTTCACAATTGAACTCCCCCAAAATTCCGATCGATAAACGGACGACTGCGATCCTTGTCGGAAAGTTCGCCGATCGGCAGCGGCCAGACAATGGCCAGACGCGAATCCAGCGGATTCAGCGCGGCCTCGGCACCGGCGCTGTAGGCGGTGGAGTGGCAATACAAGAGTTCCACATCGTCAGTCAGAGCCTGAAAACCGTGGGCAAATCCTTCGGGGATCAGCAGTGCATGACCGTTATCGGCAGACAGGGATTCGGCGTGCCAGCGCAGGAAAGTCGGCGAGTCAGTCCGCACATCCACCGCGACGTCCCACACCTCGCCGCGAATGCAACTGACCAGTTTCATCTCGGCATGGGGCGGACGCTGGAAGTGCATCCCGCGCACCGTGCCACGAGTCACGGTAGAGGTGTGATTGATCTGGATAACAGGTTTGACCCAGCCGGCTAGTGCCAGTTCGTCAGCGCAGAACAGGCGTGAAAGAAAACCGCGATTGTCCCCCTGACGCTGGCGGGCGACCAGTTTCAGGCCGGCCAAAGGCAGTTCGGTCACCGTGAAACGGCTCATGCCAGGGCCTCGTAGGCGGCAATCTCGGCCTCGCACAAGCGGCGCGCGTCGGCCCCCTGTTGCTGCGCCCGATACCAGGCCATCGTCCGCTTCACCGATTCGGACAAGGCCCATTTCGGCACCAGGCCCAGCGCGTTTCTGGCCTTGGCCGTTTCCAGCGCCAGCCAGCCAGCCTCGTGCGGCCCTGCGCTGTCGTCACCGAAATGCACCTCGCCAGCGCCGTAAGCGCTACGCGCCAGTTCCACCACATCGCGCACGGTAGCGGCCTCACCGCTTTGCGGGCCGAAGTTATAGGCGCCGGCCAGTGCGGGTTCTTCCCACAGTTTGCGCGCCAGCGTCAGATAGCCCGCCAGGGGCTCCAGCACATGCTGCCAGGGGCGGATCGATTGCGGGCGCCGGATGGCCAGCACCTGCCCGGATTGCCAGGCGCGCACGGCATCGGGAATCAGCCGGTCCTGCGACCAGTCACCGCCGCCGATCACGTTGCCGGCCCGCGCACTGGCCACCGCGACACCCTGCGCCGCAAGGAAGGCGTCCCGATAGCAGGCGATCACGATTTCACTGGCGGCCTTGCTGGCGCTGTAGGGGTCGTGGCCTCCCAGCGCATCGCTCTCGCGGTAGGGATAAGGCCATTCCCGATTCTGGTAGACCTTGTCGGTGGTCACCATCACCGCCACACGCAGGCTGTCTACGCCACGCAGGGCATCGAGCACGTGCGCGGTACCCATCACGTTGCTGGCGAACGTCTCCAGCGGCTCACGGTAGCTGGCCCGCACCAGCGGCTGGGCCGCAAGGTGCAGCACGATCTCGGGCCGCACCGGACGGATGATCGCGCTCAAGGACGCCGCATCGCGGATGTCGGCATGACGACTTTCCATGCCGTCGTCGACGCGCGCCAGTTGAAACAGGTTCGGCGTGCTGTCGGGCGGCAGGGCAATGCCTGTCACCTGGGCGCCCAGTCGCTGCAGCCACAGGGCCAGCCAGCCGCCCTTGAAGCCGGTGTGCCCGGTCAATAACACGCGCTTGCCGCGCCAGAAATCAGCTGCGTGCACCATCACCACACCTTCCACGGCGCCTTGCCGGAGTCCCAGAGCGACTCCAGCAGGTTCTTTTCCCGCAGCGTGTCCATCGGCTGCCAGAAGCCGCTGTGTTCGAAGGCCCGCAACTGGTCGTCTGCTGCCAGCCTGGCCATCGGTTCCAGTTCCCAACTTGTCGCATCGCCGGAGATCAGATCGAGCACCCTGGGCGAGAGCACAAAGAATCCGCCGTTGATCCAGCCACCGTCGCCGCTGGGCTTCTCGATGAAGCCGCGCACCGCGCCGTCTTCCAGCGCCAGCGAACCGTAACGACCGGGCGGCTGCACAGCCGTAACCGTCGCCAGCCTGCCATGGGCCCGGTGGAAGGCTATGGAGGCGGCGATATCCACGTCGGCAACACCGTCGCCATAGGTGAAGCAGAACTCGTCCTGGTGCTTCAGGTAATCGGCGACACGCTTCAGGCGGCCTCCGGTCATGGTGTCGTCGCCGGTATCGACCAGCGTCACCTTCCACGGCTCGGCATGCTTGTGATGCACCTCCATGCGGTTGCTGGCCATGTCGAAGGTCACGTCGGACATATGCAGGAAGTAGTTGGCAAAATATTCCTTGATCAGGTAACCCTTGTAACCGCAGCAGATGACGAAGTCATTGACGCCGTGGGCGGAGTAGGTCTTGAGGATGTGCCACAAAATTGGCTTGCCGCCGATTTCGATCATCGGTTTGGGTTTCAGGTGTGTTTCTTCCGATATCCGGGTGCCGAGACCGCCGGCAAGAATGACCGCTTGCATCAAAAGCCTCCTGTTCCTGCTGTTGCGGACGTGACGCCGGCCGAATCATCGCGCCGAATCATCGGCCCAATTGGTTGCGTCGCATCCGACGCCGTTGATGCCGTTTCGATTCGCCATCCCCACATTCTTTCACAGGCGCATCGCGGCGCTCGTGCAGGCGCCCATCATTTTTTGTTCATTCCCTGCCGTTGCACCATATCGCGAACATTTCCCGGTACGCCGCCTCGACCTTGCGGGCAAAACCGGCTTCGTCCATCAAGGGGCTGCTCTCCATTTCGGCGCGCAATCCCGCCCGAAGGCGCGCCAGTTCGGACAAATCGGTGGCCAGCGCCACGGCCTTGTCGACGTAATCCTGCTCGCAAGCGGCTATCCATTCGGGATGACCCAGGCCTTCCAGTATCGTGCTGCCCAGCCGCCCGACGCTGGGGCGCCCGGCCAGGCTGATATACGGCACCCCAAGGTACAGGCTCTCGAACAGGGTGGTGCCGGAATTGTGCGGGAAGCAGTCGAGCCCGATGTCCAGTTCCCTCAGCACATCCCAGGGTGGGCTGCGATAGCCGATTTCGAGGCGCTCCCGCCCGATCCCGTGCGCGGCGAAGGCCGTCGCCAGTCTTTCCCGGGCGCTTTGCTCCCGGTAGTTGCCACTGTCGATGACGAGCCTTGAGCCTTCTACCCGGTGCAGTATCTGCGACCAAAGTTGTATCGTCCTGGCGTTGATCCGGACTGCCCGCGTCAGGGTGCCGAACGTAATGTGGCCGCGTTGCAGGGCCGGCAGCGGACTGATGTCTCCCATGCCGGCGGCAGGCCGGTAGGCATACATGGGCGTGGCCATCCGCCACGGCTTTTCCGAAAAACAATCGTCGCTGCCTGGCGGGGCGCTGACCGGATCAGTCAGCAGGTAGTCGATGGCGGACAGTCCCGTCGTGTAGCCATAGCCCAGCCAGGAGGCCGACACGGGGGCCGGCTTGCGGGCGAAGACCGGCAGGCGGTTCTTGCCGGTGTGCCCGGCCAGGTCGACCAGGATGTCGATGCGATCGGCCCGGATGCGTTGTGCCAGAGTCTCGTCGTCCATGCCCTGCGTGGGAATCCAGTGTTCGACGTAAGCCTTGTAGCGAACAGTTTCCGCGTCTTCGTGCGCGAGTTCGGCATAGGCATGAATCTCGACCTGGGTCATGTCGTGGTTCGCCAGCAGGGGTTCCAGGAAGTGCCGCACCGAGTGGTAGCGAAAATCGGGCGAGACATAGCCGATTTTCAGCCGCCGCCCGGGCTCGCGGCTGTTGGCGTGCGCTTTCCAGTTGGCGTGCTGCGACAGGCCGTAGCGTCTATCGTATTCGCGGTAGGCGGCAAAGATCTCGGCAGCGCTCAAGTCGGGATGGTAGTTCAGGGTGAACAGCAGATTGTCGAAGGCACCAGTCAATTCCGGCTTGAGTTCCAGCGCGCGCCGGAAAGATGCCAGCGCGGCATCGATCTCGCCGCGATCCTTCAGCGCATTGCCCAAATGGTTGTGTGCCTCGGCGTAATCCGGCTCGATGGCCAGCGCCCGGCGATAGCAGTCCACCGCTTCATCGGTTTGCCAGACATCCTGCAAGGCACCACCCAGATTGTTGAGCGCGCCGGCATAGTTCGGCCTGAGGCTCAGCGCCCGCCGGTAATGACCGATGGCTTCGTCCGGGCGGCCCTGATCCCTCAGCACGTTGGCCAGATTGTTGCAGGCTTCAGGGTAATCCGGCCGGATTTCCAGCGCGCGGCGACAGCTTGCCGCCGCCTCGTCAAGCCGTCCCAGATCGCGCAGAACGTCGCCCAGGTTGTTCTGCACGGCAGCGACATCGGGTTTGAGGTCCAGCGCCCGCTGATACGCCAGCGCGGCCTGCTGCGGCTGCCACTGGTTTCTCAAGGCATTGCCCAGGTTGAAATGCACGTCGGCATAGGTGGGGTCGATCTCTAGCGCCCGGTGGTAGCAGGCCAGGGCTTCATCGCCTTGTCCCTGCGCGAGCAGGACAGTGCCGAGATTGCTCCAGGCGCCGGCAAAAGCCGGCCTGATTTCGAGTGTGCGGCGAAAGCTGGCCGCGGCCTCGCCCAGACTCCCCATGGCTTGCAGAACGCCGCCGAGGAAATTGTGCGCCTCGGCGAAATCAGGCCGCAATTCCAGCGCGCGACGCAAGCTTGCAAGCGCGGCATCGGGTTGCCGCAGGGCGTGCAGGATGATGCCGAGACTGTAATGCGCCTCGACCATCGCAGGCTGCAACTTCAGAACCTGAGCATAGCTGCGAGCCGCGTCCTCCAGTCGTCCGGCATGGTGCAGGGACAGCGAAAGGTTGTAGTGGAGTTCCAGGTCATCCGGCAGCAGGCCCGCTGCCTTCTGCAAGGCTGCAAACGGGTCCTTGCCCTGCATTTGCCGCGCGGCACCGAGCATTTTCCAGGCAAGACCAAAAGCCGGATGCTTGCGGGTCAACTGCCCAGCCCTCGTTTCCAGCTCGGCATGGCGATCGGCATTGAACAGGGCAAGCAGCTGCTCCGCCGCGCCAACCGGCGGCGGGCCGGCGCGACTCACTGCCTTGCCCAATTGTCGAACATTTCCCGATAGGCCGATTCCACGCCGCGGGCAAAGCCTGCGCCGTCCATCACCGGCGAACTGACCATCCGCTGCCGCATGCCCGTGCGCAACTCAACCAGGCCGGCCATGTCGGCGGCGAAGATCGCGGCCTTGGCGATGTATTCGTCTTCGCTGTCGGCCACCCAGTCGCTCAGCCCGAGATTGGTCATCAGGCTGGCCCCGATGCGTCCCACCGGCGGCCGGCCGGCCAGGGTCAGCACCGGAACACCCATCCACAGGGCATCGAACAGCATGGTGCCGCCGCTATGCGGAAAACAGTCGAGCAGGATGTCTATGTCGTTAAGCCCGGCAAAGATGTTGTCGCTCTTGCGCAGGGTGACCCGTTCCGGGTCGATGCCGTGTTCGCGCAAGACGCCACGGTAGTAGGCTTGCGTCGGCGGGTCGGCAAACGGAGCGAAGTCGAGGATCAGCCGAGCCTCGGGCTGCGCCCGGAGAATTTCGCCCCAGACGCGGAACGTGTGGTGATTGAGGCGCTCGGTGCGGCCGCTGTAGCCATAGGTGACGTACCCGTTGCGCGCGCTGGGGGGGGCAGCGATTTCAGCTGTTTCTTCGGGAGGCTGGTAGGCGACGAAGAAGTGCGGCAGGCGGACGATCTTTTCCCGGGTCAACGTGCCTTCGGGAGCGATGAAGGGATCGAGCAGGACATAGTCGACCATGGGCAGGCCCGTGGTCCATGCCGCCCCCAGCCAGGTGACCTGGATCGGCGCGGGCTTCAAGGTGAACACGCCCAGCCGGTCGTCGTTCATGTGGTTGCAACAGTCCACCAGGATGTCGATCCCGTCCTCACGGACCAGGGCGGCGGCGTCCCGATCGTTCAGCCGGCGAATGTCGCGCCAGTGGTCGAACTGGGTTTTGAACTTCGCAGTGAATTCGTCCTCCTGTTTGACGTTGGCATAGGCGTACAACTCGATTTCCTGATGGTTGTGATTGGCGAACAGCGGCCAGAAGAAAAAACGCGAGGTGTGGCGACGGAAGTCCGGTGAAACGTAGCCCACCCGCAGGCGCCGCCGCGGACTGCGGTCATGTCGGCTGAAATCAACCCGTGGCTCGGGAAAACGCGCGCCCCAGCGCTTGAACTCGTTGTAGATCTCCAGCGCCGCAAGATCCGGATGGTAAGAGAGGACGTAAAGACGCTGCTCCCAGAGCGCGGCGGAGTCCGGCTTGAGTGCCAGGGCGGCGTCGCTTTCGGCCAGCACCTGGCGATAGTCGGACAGCATCGCCAGAATCAGGGCGTGGTTGTGTCTCGCTTCGGCGTTGTCCGCTTGCTGTTCCAGCGCCCGCCGCAGGCTCTGCTCGGCTTCAACGTAGCAGTGTTGTTGGCGCAGCGTGACGCCCAGGTTGATCTGCGCTGCGGGATAGGCCTGGTTGATTTCCAGCGCGCGGCGATAGAGTTGCGTTGCTGCCACCCATTGACCCAGTTCATCCAGGGTATTGCCCAGGTTGAACAGTGCAGCGAGGTAATCCGGCTTGATTTCCAGCGCCCGGCGGTAGCTTGCGGCGGCGGCGTCGAATTGGCCCAGTTCGCTCAAGGCATTGCCAAGATTGAAGTGGGCCTCGGCGAAATCCGGGGCCAAGGCCAATGCGCGACGGTAACTCGTCAGCGCGGCATCCGGTTGCCGCAGATCCTTCAGGGCATTGCCCAGGTTGCTGTGCGCTTCGGCATCGTCGGGCAACAACTCGGCCGCCATTTGCAGTGCATCGAGTGCCGGCTTGCCTTGCACCTGGAGCGCGACGCCGAGTATCTTCCAGGCAAACCCCGCTTGCGGGTAGCGGGCCAGCAAATCCCTTGCTCCGGCTTCCATTTCAGCATGGCGCCCGGCCTGGAACAAGCGTATCAGCGGGTCGAAGTCTGTCGCATCCGGACGGGTCACCGCCTCATCCCCTGGCCCATTTGTCGAACATCTCGCGGTAGGCCTGTTCCACCTTGCGCGCGAAGCCGGCTTCATCCATCAGCGCGCTGGCCTCCATTTCCGCGCGCAGACTGGCCCGCTGCAGGGACAGGGGCTCCAGGTCGGCCCCCAGCGCCACCGCCTTCTCGACGTACTCCTGCTCCGTGCGCGCTATCCATTCGGGATGCCCCGCACCTTCCAGGATGCTGCTGCCCAGTCGGCCGACGCTGGGTCGCCCGGCCAAGGTGACGAAAGGTACGCCGAGATAGAGGGATTCGAACAGTGTGGTGCCCGAGTTGTGCGGGAAGCAGTCCAGTCCAATGTCGATGCCGCGCAGGACGTCCCAGGGCGGGCTTTGATAACCGATGTCGAGCCGTTCGCGTTCGATTCCGTGCGCGGCAAAGCGCTGCGCGAGTCGATCCTGGACGGCAGGATCGCGAAAATTTCCGCTGTTGATTACCAGTCGCGCACCCTTGACCTGCTGCAGAATTTCCGACCAGACGGCGATGGTGCGATGGTTGATCCGCACCGCGCGGGTGAGCGTGCCGTAAGTCAGATGGCCACGCTCCAACGCGGGCAGCGGGCCGGGCTCGCCCATGTCGGTGCCGGGCCGGTAGGCGTATTGGGGCGTGGCCAATCGCCAGGGCTGCTCGGAAAAGAAGCGCTCGCTGCCCTCGGGCGCGCTGGTGCCGTCGGTCAGCAGGAAATCGATGGCCGTCAGGCCGGTGGTATAGCCGTAACCCAGCCAGGAAACCGTGACTGGTGCCGGTTTGCGGGTGAAGACCTGGAGCCGGTTGCGGTCGGTGTGCCCAGCCAGATCGACCAGGATGTCTATGCCGTCGCCCCTGATCCGTCGGTCAAGTTCATCATCCGTCAGGCCCGTCGTGTTGAGCCAGTGGTCGACGTGAGACTTGTAACGCGCGCTGACCTCGTCTTCCTGCGCGACTTCGGCATAGGCGTATACCTCGACTTGGGCTTTGTCATGCCGGGCCAGCAGAGGTTCGAGGAAGTGGCGTGCGGAATGATGACGAAAGTCCGGTGAGACATAGCCGACCTTCAGACGGCGTCCGGGCTCGCGGCTGTTGGAATGCGGCTGCCATTCGCCGCGATGGCGCTGCCCCAGGCGCTCGTCGTATTCCCGATAGGCGGCAAAGATCTCTTCGGCACTCTTGTCCGGATGGTAGTTCATCACGAACAACAGATTGCCGTTGGCCGACGTGTAATCCGGCTTGAGTTCCGCGGCGCGGCGGTAGTTGCTCGCCGCCTCGTCGATCTCGCCCAGGTCGAGCATCACGTTGCCCAGGGTAAGGTGCGCCTCGGCATAGCCCGGCTTCAGTTCCAGCGCCCGGCGGAAATTCGCCGCCGCGTCGGCGTCCTTGCCCTGACTCTTCTGCACGCCGGCCAGGTTGTAATAGGCCTCGGCGTTTTCCGGCCGCAGTTGCAGCACGCGACGAAAACAGCCTGCGGCCTCATCGAATCGTTCGAGTTCTTTCAGGGCCAGGCCGCCGTTGGCAAGAGCATCGGCATAGTCAGGCGACAATTGCAGCGCACGCCCGCAACTCTCCAGCGCCTGTTCGGGCTTGCCCTGCAGCCGCAGCACATTGCCCAGATTGCTGTGCGCCTCGACAAAATCCGGGCTGAGGCGGAGAGTCTCACGATAGCTGGCCTCCGCCTCGTCGAGATGTCCCAGGAGTTGCTGCACGGCGCCCAGGTTATTGTGGGCCTCGACAAAGTCTGGCTGCAGCGCGAGGGCCTGGCGATAGCTGAGGACGGCATCATCAAGGCGCTCCAGCCTCTTCTGCACATTGCCCAGATTGTTGTGCGCCTCGGCAAAATCCGCCTGCAGTTCCAGCGCCCGACGATAGCTGGCCGCGGCCTGTTGCAGCTGCCCCAGGTCCTGCCGGGCATTGCCCAGATTGTTGTGCGCCATGGCAAATTCGGGCTGGATTTCCAGCGCGCGCTCAAAGCTCGCCGCGGCGTCATTTACGTGACCCGACTGCTGCTGCGCGACTCCCAGGTTGTAGTGCGCTTCGGCATCGCCGGGCAAGAGCCGCGCCGCGCGTTGAAACGCGTCCAGGGCACTCTTGCCCTGCATCTGCCGTGAAACGCCGAGAATCTTCCAGATCTGGCCGCACTGCGGGTGCTGCACGCTCAGCAGTGCGGCCTGGTTTTCCATTTCCGCGTAGTGTCCGGCCTGGAACAAATCGAACAAGGGTTCCAGGGTTCCCTGCGGCGGGTCCACGTTGCGCTCCAGCTCGGCCTCGGCGGCCTGGCGGACTGCCTGCAATTCCGGCGCGTCCAACCCCTGCTGCAAGGCAAGCCGCACCATCGCCAGCGCTTCACCCGGCTTTCCGGATTTGAGCAGGGCGTTGGCATAGGACTGCCAGTATTGAAGCTCGGAGGGTTCGGCTTCGAGCGCGGTCTTCAGATGGACCAAGGCAGCGGCAGTCCGGCCGGACTGGAACTCCAGCAGGCCGAGGTTGTAGTTGGCGTCAACATGGTCAGGATGGATCTGGAGCAAGGAACGGTAAAGCTGCTTGGCAACGTCGAAGCGGCCACCCTGATGATGCGCTACGGCCTGGCGCAACAATACGGCATCGATGGGCGGCGACTGGGCAGCCATGCGGCGTATTCAGTGGAGGGCTTGTGCTGACATGGCCGGATTGTAGCGTGTCGCCAAGCTCCGGCGCCGTGCAGAACTGCCGAGATTTCCCGCTCCGCATTGACCTCGCTGCGGTGCCCAAGGATACTTGGTCGTGGTGTGCATCATTTCCCTCCTAGACGACGCCGACCCATGACCAGCCATCGCCCCACGGACTCCCTGTTCTCAAGCGCCTACGCGCATCATCGCGGCGGCCGCCTGGACGCGGCCGCCGCGCTCTACGACCAGGTCCTCGCCTTGCAACCGGACCACCTCGATACCCTCCATCTGCGCGGCCTGATAGCCATGCAGATGGGTGATTTCGAACGCGCGCGCTCGATGATCTCGGCCGCCCTGGCGCAGCAACCGGAGCAGCCCAACCTGCTCAACAGCCTGGGTGAAACCCTGCGTCGGGCCGGCGCCCGGGAAGAGTCGGAATCGCTGCTGCGGCGAGCCCTGGCCCTTGCTCCTGACAATCCCGATGTGATGAACAACCTGGGCGCCCTGCTCACCGACAGCGGCCGTGCCGGCGAGGCGGTTGCGCTGCTGGAGGCCGTGCTGGTGCAGCGCCCGCAAGACGCGGCCAGCCTGTTCAATCTTGGCCTCGCGCTGTCCCTCGACAACCAACCGGAGGCCGCGCTGGCCGCCTTCGACGGCGCGCTGCGGCTGCGCCCTAACTGGTCGGACGCCGTCAATAGCTCGGCGCTGCTGCTGAAGAACCTCGGACGTATCGACGAAGCGCGCAAACGTCTTGAGGCCTGCCTCGAGGCCACCGGCGATCCCCTGGTCGGGGGCAATCTGCTGCTCACCCTCTGCTATGACATCAACCTGACGCCGCAAGATCTGCTGGCACGGCATCGCGAGGTCGCCGCCCGCATCGGCCTCGCGACTGGCGCCTCCAGCGTGTCCAGGCACCGGCAGCCACCCGCGCCGGGCAAGATGCCGCGCATCGGCTTCATCTCCGGGGATTTTCGCGAGCACCCGATCGCATTTTTTCTTCTGCCGCTACTGCGCGGACTCAAGGCGATCGGCATCGAATCCTTCGCCTACGGCAATCACTCGCTGGAAGACGCCATGACCGCCGAGATCCGTGCCTTGTGCACGAAGTTTCACCGCATCGAGAAGCTTTCCGACGACGAAGTGATCCAGCGTGTTCGCGCCGATGCCATCGATGTTCTGGTCGACCTGTCCGGGCATACCGGACACAACCGCCTCGGCGTTTTCGTGCGGCGCCCGGCTCCGATCCAGGTGAACTGGATCGGCTACCTCGCCTCCACCGGGCTCGATTGCTTCGATGCCCACCTGACCGATGCCCTCGCCCTTCCCGGCGGGCGAACGCACCCCGCCTACTCCGAACCGATTGCCTATCTGCCCGGATGCCAATGGTGCTATGGGCCACCGCCCGGCCCTGCACCGGCGCCGCCACGCCGTGAAGAGCCCTTTGTCTTCGGCGCCCTGCATGGCGCGGCCAAGCTCAATCGCGAGGTGCTGGGCGCGTGGCACCGGATTCTCGAGGCGGCGCCGTCAGCCAGGCTGCTGCTGATGGCCCAGGGCGCAGCTTCGATCCGCGAACATCTGGCCGCCATGGGCGGCAGCGAGATCGCGGCCCGGATCGACACGCGTCCGGCCGACTCTCTCGCGACCTACCTGCGCGCCCACGACGATGTCGATTGCATCCTCGACGCCTTCCCCTACACCGGCGGCACGACGACATTTCATGCCTTGTGGATGAATACCCCGGTGTTGACCCTGACCAGCGGCCATCCCGCCGGCCGAGGCGGCACCAGCATTCTCGAGCGACTCGACCTGGCCGACTGGGTGACGCCCAGCGTCGATGCCTATGTCCAGAGTGCCACCTCCTGGACCCAGCGCCGGAAAGAACTCACCGAACTTCGCCGCGGCCTGCGGGCCAGACTGGAGCGCTCGTCGCTGATGGACGAGACAGCCTTTGCGCGCGGCTTTGTCGCCACCGTGGCGGCGCTGCCCATGAGCGAGATACAAGCGAACCAGTCCGTCGTACCCTGAGCGGCGCTGGCGACGCGCCGACGCTGGATGCCCAGGTCGATACCGCTACTTTCGATCGAGACGACTATTCTGGTTGTCGGGATCGACGCTCGTTGGCGCCGGCATATCGGCGCTGCGGCCTCCCTCCAGAAAAATTGTGCCGTCCCGAAGCTGCATGCGACTGGCTCGCACCAGGCCGTCGAGATTGAGTTCTCCGGCAGTCAGCGCGGGCTTGGCCGGGACTGCGACAGATCTCACCTGCCAACTCGGGCTTGACTGCAGCCTGAGGCCAGGCAGCTTTGCGGCAGCGGCACTGCGGGCCGGGCTTGTTTCTCCTGATTCGAACGCACCGCGCCGCGCCCTGCCCGGCGGAGACTTGCCCAGTTGCGACGATGCGCGAAGCAGCAGCCCATCCCCAAGCGCAGTCAATTCAGGTGTTGCAGCTGACACTGCGGACGACTCCGTGGACGAGCGGCCCGCAGGCGCGGTACTGTCCTCGGCATATCCGTCGCCTGCCGCGAGCATCGCGGCCCCCGCCCATCCGCAGTTCAGGATCAGCAGCCCGATTCGTGATCCGACGCGCATTTCTTGCCGGTAGGCCGTCAGCCGGCGTTCATGCCCGACTCGTTGGACACCACGCCGAGGCGATCAGCGAACGTGGCTGCACAGCGCCCTACCTCAGTTTTGCCAAGGCATCCTTGGCCGCCTGATTGGCCTCGGTGGCCGACTGCAGGGCTTTGCCCGGATCGGAAGCCTGACGACTCCGTGCTTCCGCCACCAGCGCATCGATCCGGGACAGAACTGCTGCATTGCCCGCGCCCTTGTCGGTGCTCTTGCGCACGACCGCGTCGCGAAGCAGCGTCGCCGACTTCAGCACCCGCTCCACCTCACCACGCAGAGCTTCAGCGCTCAGTGCTGCGCCGCTGCCCGAGTCGAGCGCGGCGCTACCGGTTTTCATGGTCGAGGGGGTCTGCAGCGCCTGCAAGGTCACTTTTGTGGCGTTGTAGGCCTCGTCGAGCATGCCCTGCGCGCCGGCCAGGTCGCCACTGCGACTGGCTTCGGCTCGCTGCAGGCGGACCTCGATGCCGGCGATGTCGGCTTCCTTGCCGGCTGCCTTGTCCTTGTTCTGCCGCTTCAGGGCATCGACCAGGGCTTTGGTGCTGGCCATGCGCCCGTCGAAGGCGGCAAGCTTGCGCGTATGGTCCGCACCGCTGTCGGCGGTAGCGCTCGTCGCGGCACCCGGTGCGCTGCCCTTCATCGATACCAGCAGTGGGCGCAGTTCCTTCATGGCGTCGTTGGCGTAGCCTTCGCCGCGGGCGTAGTCGCCGCCGGCGCCCGCCGCTTCAGCTTTTTTCAGGTTTGTTTCGATCGCGGCAAGCTCTGTCGCACGGCTGCCTCCCGCGTCTACGCTGGCGCGCCGTGCCGCATCGAACAGCGCGCGGGCACTGCCGATGGCGCGCTCGTAAGCCGGCTTTCTTGAGGCGTCGCCAGCGCCATCCGCTGCGACACTACCCGATGCCGCGGAATACCCGCTGCCGCTTTTTACAGTCGCCAGTGTTCGGGTCAGCAGCTTGTAACCTTCGTCGAGGATCGATTTGGCGGTTTCGAACTCGCCAATTGCAGCCAGTTCCTCGGCTTCTTTCTGGCGGGCCGCCACTTTGCCAAGATTGGCCTTCACCTCGCCGCCGGCCGCTGCCGGGTCGCGCGATAGCGCCGCACTCAGCGCCTGTACCGTACCGCGCAGGCGTTCATAGTCCGCCTTGGGGTCGGCCGCCCCCGCTGTGGCCGTCACGGCAGAAAGCGCTGCGATGAAGGCAAACCTGGACAGGTGAAGCGCAAACGATCGGGAAAAATATCGGAAAAAATTCATGCTGCCTCCGGTGATACTGAACACTGGCTGCCCGCCACCGGCGAGCAGTACGATGGATTCTGCTTATGCAAAACCATATTTTTAAGCAAAATCAATGCCATTAATTTCCGCAAACTGCTCCAATGGAAAGAAATTCGCGACTTCATGCCAGCCCTCGTCGCTTGACCGTCGCCCGAGGGCGAGCACTCAAGTTCGTCGCATGACCACCAGCAAGCCCGGCTGCGCGACACCCTGCTCGAACTCATGCACACAGTCGGTCAGAGCATCGATTTCAAAGCCGCTGTCGGCCGCGACTCGCCGCAAATACTTGGGCAGATGCGCAAAATGCAGATTGTGGCGAACTTCCACATCGTCGCGCTCGGCCCGATAAGCCGTAAACACGACTCGCCCGCCGCCGCGCAGCGCCGCATGCAGGCATCCGAAAATCGGTGCCAGATCCCCGAACAGTATGAATACCCCGGAAGCTACCGCCAGATCGAAAGCCGCGGGACGCGCCTGCAGAAAACCGCTTAGATCGCTGCAGTCGAGCTCGTCATAGCAATCCTTGGCCAAGGCCTGCTCGAGCATGGGCCGGGACAGATCCACCCCCGCCAGGCGGCTGGCCAGAGGCTTGAGCAGGGGCCCGCAAAGGCCAGTACCGCAACCGAGGTCGACAATGCTCAGCGTGCCCGGCGCGGCGGCGCAGGTACTGACCCAGTCGCCGATGTGACGCGGGCCGAGGAATTCGTTGCCGGCGCGCCCGACATCAGTATCCCAGCTGGCGGCCTTGCGCTCGTAATTGCGCAGCAGCGGGCTCACCGGATAGCGCTGCGGCGCCGGTTCCTGACTCAGTTTGGCCAGCATCAGCCAGGCTTCGCTGGTGTCGCTTTCGGGCCTGGCGAGTTCGATGAAACGTCGCAGATGCGTGACAGCCGCCGCCTCGTGTCCGAGATGCCCATGCTGCAGGCCGAGCATCTCGTGGGCCGGCGCGTAGTCGGGGTGACGGCCGAGCACAGCTTCGAGTTCGGCGACAGCCTCGTCGCGCCGCTCGAGGTCGGCCAAGGTGAGCGCGAGGTTGACGGCGATCTGGGGCCACTCGCGACGTTTGCCGAGCGCCGAGCGCAGATGCTGCTCGGATTCCGCGAGACGACCCAGGCGGCGGAGCAGGATGCCGAGATTGATTTCGGCTTCAACCAGATCCGGCTTCAGCGCAAGTGCCCTGGCAAGCACCGGCGCGGCCTGGTCAATCTTGCCCTGCATGAGAAACACATTGGCCAGGTTAGTCAGGATGTAAGGCGATTTCGGCTGGATCTTCAGTGCCTGCAGCAGCAGGGATTCAGCCTCGGGAAGCTTTCCGCTTTCGGCGTGCAGCGTGCCGAGCAGGTACAGCGCATCAAGGCATGAGGGATCGGCTTCCAGCACTTGCGCAAACAGCGGCGCGGCGCGCGCCGGATCCCGCGCCTGATGGGCGGCCATGGCCTTGCGCAGGATCGCGCGACTGGCACGAACACCGGCCTTTCCAGATTTTCCTTGCTGATTGATCACCGCGCACCGGCCAACACAGATCGGGGACGCTAGGGTACCGCAAAAGGCGCAGGCGAATTTGCAGCAGGCCGCGGGGTTCTGCGTTTACAATTTGCCGGCCCGTATCGGCCGATTCCTGGAGCATGCATGTCCGAACTCAAGCAAAGCAGCTTTCCCTACTACCTGATGTTTACGACGGCGCTGTGCGGTGGCCTGGTGATGGTGGTCGAGGTGTTGGGGGCGCGCGTCATCGGCCCCTATTTCGGCGTCAGTCTTTATGTATGGACGGCGCTAATCACGGTCACCCTGCTCTCGCTGTCGGCAGGCTATGCACTCGGCGGCTACCTGTCCGACAAGCATCCCACCGCACCCTGGCTGTACGGCCTGATCATCGCCTCGGGCGTGCTGGTCATGCTGGTGCCCTCGCTCAAACCCTGGGCGATCCAGCTGTCCGTGCCGCTGGGTCTGCGTGGCGGCGCTCTGGTCAGCGCCATCCTGCTGTTCGCGCCTGCGCTGCTGCTGCTGGGCTGCGTGTCTCCCTATGTAGTGAAGATCGCGGCACGGGAATGGGCCAGCCTGGGGCGCACCGTGGGTGTCCTCTATGCTCTGTCCACGCTGGGCAGCATGGTCGGTACCGCTCTGGCCGGTTACGTCATCATCGGCTTTGTCGGCGTGTCGCGCGCTTTCCACCTGTGCGGCGCCTTGCTGGTCCTCCTCGGTCTGGTCTATTTCATCGTCTATGCGCGACGCCTCGGTGCGCTGGCCGGCGCCGCCGCGGTGTCGGCCTTCCTCTGGCTGCCCGAGCGCGGCCTGCCGACAGCGGTGATGGCGGACGGAACGACGGTGCGCCTGATCGAAAGCCGGGACAGCTTTTACGGCAATGTAAAGGTCGTCGAGTACCACGGGACGCAGATGCAGACGCGCGAATTGCTGATCGACGGACTGGTTCAGGGCGGCATCGATCAGCGCAGCGGACTATCGATCTACGAGTATGCCTATCTGCTGGAATCGCTGCCGCTGGAAGTCAAGCCGGATGCACGCTCCGCGCTGATCGTCGGCCTCGGCGCCGGCGTGATTGCGGATCGGCTGCAACAACGAAACATCGCCGTCGACGTGGTCGATATCGACCCGGTGGTGGTCCAGATGGCGGAAAAGCATTTCAATCTGCGCATGAAGCGGCCGGTGGTCATCGAGGACGCGAGATACTTTCTGGCGCAGGAGGGACCGCGTTATGACATAATCATCATGGACGCCTTCTCCGGCGACTCGACCCCGAGCCACTTGCTGACGCGGGAAGCGCTGGAGCGAGTCAAGGCGCGACTGGCTCCCGACGGCGTGCTGGCCCTCAATGTCATCGGCGATGCGAAGACCGGCCCCTGGCTGGCCCCCGCGATCGTCGGCACCTTGCAGACGCAATTCAGCGAGATTGCCGCATTCCCCCTGTTCGATCCCTCCGACCGGCATGCCCGCACCGCGAACCTGGTCCTGATCGCCGCCAACCGCCCTGTGGCGCAGGCGCTGGCGACGCGTATCCCCTTCGCGCACGCCTTGGCAAGAAGCACCCTGGACCTTGGATTGCGTCAGGGCAGGCTGTTGCCGCGATACCCGAACCCGCTGGTCCTCACCGACGATTTCAATCCCCTCGACGTTCTGGATGTCGAACTGCACGAGAACATCAGAAAGAGCATTCTCGAGACAACTCCCGCCGCGATTCTTCTGCATGGCTGAGCGCCCAGTCGACACGGGCGAACGCAGTGGCAACTGCGGCGCCCGCCCCGAGCGGCCGCTCGGAGCGGCTCAACCATCGAACTTTCAAGGTCTGGGGCGAGATCATTGCGCGACTGCCGGAGGCCCGGCTGATACTGGATTTCGGCCCCTTCGCCGACCCGCCGACGCAGCAATCCTATCGACGCTTCCTCGCAGAACACGGTGTCGATAGCGGACGCGTGATCATGCGCAAGAACGCCAACATATTCGAGGGGCTGGCCGATATCGACATCCTGCTCGACTGTTTTCCGCACAGCGGCGGGACCATGCTCTTCGATGCGCTCTGGATGGGCGTCCCGGCGCTTACCCTGGCCCGCCGCTTTGCGGTCGACCCGGATGGCTTGCGCCGCCTGCGCGCCGACATGCGCCGGCGCATGACCGCCTCGCCGGTGATGGACGGCGCGGGTTTCGCACGCGGTGTCGAAAGCGCCTACCGCACGATCTACGAAGCGTGGGCCGGGACTTGATGGAGCCCAGCCCAAACGAGATCGATGCACTGGTGGCCTTGTACAGCGCGGGACGCTATCCGGAAATGGAAAAGCGCACCCGGGAACTGCTGGTGCGATATCCCGCATCCGGCGTGACGTGGAAAATCCTTGGCGTCGCGTTGCACGGCCAAGGCCTGAATGCCTATCCGGCGCTAAGCAAGGCCGCGGAATACCTGCCGGACGATGTCGAATCACACTACAACCTGGGTGTTGCGCTGGAAGCGATGGGACGGCCCGAAGAAGCCGTTGCAAGCTATCTGACAGCGCTCAGGATCGATCCGCGGCACGCCCCAACACGCAACAACCTGACCGGCTTGCTACCCGAACTGGAGCCCCTGCCGGGAGCGATTGCCCTTTATCACCGTATCGCGCAACAGCTTCCCGACGAAGCCGTGCTGCACAACCTGCTTGGGCTTGCCTTGCAAAACCGCGGGCAGCTTGAAGCCGCACTTGCGAGTTATCGCCAAGCCCTCAAGCTCAAGCCGGATTACCTCGGGGCACGGAGCAATCTCGGCAATGCACAGCTTTCGCTCGGCCTGGCGGCAGACGCAATCGACAGTTATGGTGCGGCGCTCGAGATCGACCCTGGTCATGCCGGCGTGCTCAGCAATCTGGGCAAAGCGCTGGCCTACCTCGGCCGACACAGGGATGCGCTTGAGTGCTATGGGCGCTCACTGACCATCGAACCGAATGCGGCGCCCGCCTGGCTCAATCTGGGGGAGTCGCAACGCAATCTGCAGCAGTACGATGAAGCGCAGGCAAGCTGCCGTCGTGCCCTGGAAATCAAACCGGACTATGCGGAAGCACACAACAACCTCGGCAGCGTGTTGCTGGACATGGGTGAAATCGACCAGGCCCTGGCCAGTTTGCGGCGCGCCATTGAACTCAAGCCCGACTACAAGGAAGCCTACGGCAACATGCTGTTCGCGCTGAACTACCATGCGGACAAGAGCGCCGAGGAGATTTTTGCCGCCTACCGAGAGTATGACGAGCGCCTTTGTCGATCGCAGCGAAGCAGTTGGCTACCGCACGACAACAGCCGAAACCTGGAGCGACGGCTGAAGGTCGGCTATGTGTCGCCGGATTTTCGGCACCACTCGGCACGTCATTTCCTCGAGCCGCTGCTGGCGAACCACGACAGGGATCGCGTCGAGGTTTTCGCCTACGCCGAACTGGCACAGGAAGACGACGTCAGCCGGCGCTACCGCACTTGCGTCGAACACTGGACCAACACCCAGGGCCTGAGCGACGAGCAACTGGCGCGGCGCATCCGTGCCGATGGCATCGACATATTGGTCGATCTGGCCGGCCATACCTACAAGAGCCGGTTGCAGGTGTTCGCCTTCAAGCCGGCGCCGGTTTCGATCACCTGGCTGGGCTACGGCTGCACCTCGGGCCTTTCCGCAATCGACTACCTGCTGACGGATGAGGCCAGCGCCCCCCCGGGCAGCGAGCATCTATTCGCCGAGCGTCCCTGGCGCCTGGCGACCCCCCAGTACGCCTACCGACCCGCACCCGACATGGGCGAACCCGGTCCGCTACCGGCGCAGGAAAGTGGCCACGTCAGCTTCGGCACGCTCACGCGCGCGGTGCGGATCAACCATCGCACGATCGCCGTCTGGTCGGAGATCCTGAAGCAGGTCAAGGGTGCCCGGCTGGTGATCAATAGCGGCAATTACCGCGATCCCGCAATTCAGGATCGGCTCTCGCAACGCTTCGTTGCACACGGCATCGAACGCGAACGACTGGCAATCGGCTACCAAAGCCCGCCTTGGGACGTGCTGCGCGGCATCGACATCGGACTCGACTGTTTCCCGCACAACTCGGGCACCACGCTGTTCGAATCCCTCTACCTCGGCGTACCCTTCATCAGCCTCGCCGGGCGCCCCAGCGTCGGCCGGCTGGCGAGCAGCATTCTGGAAGGGCTGGGCCATCCGGAATGGATCGCCCGCAGCGAAGCGGAGTACGTCGTAAAGGCGGTTGCCCTGGCACGGGACGTGGATAAGTTGGCCGGCTACCGGGCCGGGCTGCGCAATGAAATGCAGGCCAGCCCGCTGATGGACGAAGCGGGCCTCGCGCGCCGGGTCGAGGCCGCCTACCGCCAGATGTTCGAAATCTGGGCACAACGCTGAAGCGATGGCGGATACGGGCAAGCAAGTCCGTCGTCACTCGCCGAGCCGCCTTGTCAAGGCCCGCCATATCGCTTTACCGTTGATTTGTCCGTAGCCTGGCCTTGGAAACGGCTACTTCAACGTCCACTCGTCGCCGCACTTGCGGCACTTGGCACGTAACCAGACGCCGCCGCCATGATCTTCCAGTGCCGGGTCGCCCCCATCGGGCAGGGGTGCCGGCCCGGAGGACTCAATCCTGAACTTGCCGTAGGCTTTGCAGCCGGGGCAGGACGCCTGTTCGCCGAGGCGCTCGGCCACCTCGAGCAAGAGATGATAGCGCTTCCAGCTGTACAAGGTGACTGCCAGACCGCCCACCAGCAGCAATACTCCGGTCAGGCGCGAAGCGGCCGCCCCGGCGACTTCAAGGCCACTGACGAGGAGAATGACACCAAGAAACCAGCTGACCAGCCAGGCGTGGCATTCGATCAGCTGCCGTTCGTACCAGCGCCGAAAACCGTCTGTCCGAATGCGATCGAGCGAAGCCACTGCGCCTCCTGTCATTCATTTCGGGTCAGCTTAGGCTCACTGCCCCGCAGATACAACCGAAATCAATACGAGGCCATAGACAACGAATCCATGCTGTGGAACAGGGCATTTCCGGCAAGCAATTGTTCGCGGCTATAATCGGCCGCGTATTTGCACGCTTCTCGCGGTCGGGAACCAGACGGGCCGCCGACTGTCGAATGCCTTGTATTCACCTCACAGGAGGGCCTTAAAGACCATGGAAAACGTCAGCAGCTACCCGCAAACAGTCACGCAAGACATTGCCCAACAGCAGAATCGCGTGCTGCGCAATACCTACGCTTTGCTCGCACTGTCGGTGGCACCTACCGTCGCCGGAGCGCTGATCGGCGTGCAACTGAATTTCTCCTTCTTCGCCGGCAGCCCGTTCATCGCGTTCATGCTGTTCATGGGCGTAGCGTTTGCATTCATGTGGGGCATAGAGCGAACCAAGGACAGCGGCATTGGCGTGGCGCTCCTGCTCGGCTTCACCTTTTTCATGGGCTTGATGCTGTCGCGCATCCTGCAGGTGGCGCTGGGGTTTTCCAACGGCGGAACGCTGATCGCCATGGCGGCGGGTGGCACCGGAGCGATTTTCGTTTCCCTGGCGACCGTAGCTTCCACCACCAAGCGGGATTTCTCGAATCTCGGCAAGTTCCTCTTTGCCGGCGTGATCCTGCTGCTGGTCGCAATCGTGGCGAACATCTTCTTCCAGATTCCGGCGCTTTCCTTGGCGATTTCAGCGATTGCCGTGGTGATCTTCTCCGCTTACATACTTTACGACATCAACCGCATCGTGCAGGGCGGCGAGGACAACTACATCAGCGCGACACTGGCTGTGTATCTGGATATCTACAACGTGTTCGTCAGCCTGCTGCAGTTGTTGATGGCGCTGACCGGCGACCGCGACTGAGAATCACGAGCCGGCGCCGGCAACACGGCGCCGCATCAAGCAAAACGGCGACCGCGGTCGCCGTTTTGCTTTCATGTCCGCACGCGACGCGAGAACAGTAGCCCACTGTGGGATCAGCGATGCCTCATTTCTCGAACAAGGCGATCGATTCGAGATGGGACGTATGCGGGAACATGTTGGCGATGCCGGCGCCGCACAGGCGATAGCCCTTTTCATGCACCAGCACGGCGGCATCGCGCGCCAGGGTCGCCGGGCTGCAGGAGACATACACGATACGGCGCGGACCGCCTTCGGCCGGCAGCGCCTTGACCAGCGCCAGTGCGCCTTCGCGGGGCGGATCGATCAGCCACTTGTCCAGCGGGCCGAAGGCCGCAAGGCTTTCCTCGCTCGCATCGAACAGGTTGGCGACGGCAAATTCGCATAGCGCCGCAAGACCGTTGAGCTCCGCGTTTTCCCGCGCCCGCTCCGTCAGGGCGGCACTGCCCTCGACGCCAAGGACACGCGCGCCCATCCGGGCAATCGGCAGCGTGAAATTACCCAGGCCGCAAAACAGGTCGGCGATCCGCTCGCCGGCCTGCGGCTTCAAGAGCGCCATGGCGCGACGCACCAGCATGCGATTCACGCCATGATTGACCTGGGTGAATTCTGTCGGATGAAACTTCAGTTCGAGACCGAAATCCGGCAGTTCATAGCTCAGCAGGCCGGCATCGGCCGGATGGAACAGGATGACAGTTTCCGGACCCTTCGATTGCAGATACCAGATAATACCGTTTGCATCGGCGAATTGCCGCAGGCGATCCAGGTCGTCGGCGGTAAGCGGCTCCAGATGGCGCAACAACAACACGGTCCGCGCGCCCCCCACCGCGACCTCGATCTGCGGCATGCGATCCGGCTGCGACATGCCATCAATCAGGCCTTTCAGCTTGGGTATCAGTTGCGACACATGAACGGGAAGCACGGCACAGGAATCCATCATCGCCACGTAGCTGCTATGTTTTTCGCGAAATCCAACCAATGTCCCGCCCTTGCTGGCGACATGGCGCACCGACAGCCTGGCGCGCAGGCGATAGGCCCAGCCGGTACCGGCAATGGGAGGAAATAGCTGTTCCGGCTTGAGCCGGGCAATGTGCCACAAGGCATCTTCGAGCACACGCTGCTTGGCGGCGGTCTGGCCGGCGAGATTGAGATGCTGCATCGAACAACCGCCGCAGATACCGAAATGGGGACAGGGCGGCGCAACCCGCTGGCTCGATGCCTGCAGCACACGCAGGGCATGGGCTTTTTCATAGCTGGGTTTGCGGCGATAGCTGGCGTACTCTACTAACTCGCCCGGCAACGACCCTTCGACAAAAATCGCCTTGCCATCGACGTGGGCAACGCCGCGTCCTTCGTGATCCAGAGATTCAATGTGTGCGAGCGGCATGGCAAGTGGCAGAACCCGTCGGGAAAAAGGGGGCGATTATAATCGGCGCATGAAGCCTCGCCTTGCCCTTGAACACGTCGGACGGCAGTGACGCGCCCGTTCCTCAACCCATGGCCAACTTCGGCTTTGTCCATCAGGAGTAACAAACATCTTCAATCATGAATCCTGCCTACACGCTACTCACCAGTGAAGCCGACTATCGCCGGGCCTGTGATGCCGTCCTGGGTCGGGCCGAGCACGAACTGCTGATCTTCGATCGCGATCTTCGCCGCTTGCAACTCGAGCACAAAACCCGGCTGGAGTTGCTGACTGAATTTCTGGTGGCGGATCCTTTGCGCAGAATCCGCGTGGTGCTGCATGATCCGGGACCGCTGCATCG
>CAMBRI010000026.1 GCA_945870205.1 Sulfuritalea hydrogenivorans sk43H
CCCATTTATTCCACGGTCCACTTGACAGCTCTACGCTTTACTCACAAAGCATGACATCCGCAACCGCTTCTACATTACAATTTCAACCGTCCTGCCTGGGGGAGTTTGGGTGGCCATAAGTGGGGGAGTTTGAAGTGGCCATCGGGGAACATCGACGTGTTAGGCATGTCTATAGCAGTTGGCTGAGAGCAAAGCGGAGTATTTGGACTCCGATAACTAGGGTGACGCGATTGGAGCTGGAGACCGACTGCGCTCCTGCAAGAGTCCCGGTATCCGGTCTGGTGGGGTGGTCGGCCAATGTGGATCATAGCAATCAGCCCAACTTCAAGAATGCTTTTCAAAAAAACATCGAAACAATCACCCACAAGAGATAAACTTTGCTCGTACACCGCGTCCACTTCTTTAGCCGAGAGGAAATCTATGAGCAGCACGAATGAGCAATTGTTTATTGAGCGTGGTTTCGTCGAACTCAAGGATGACGATGCGGACAAGTCACCTCACGCCGCGAGCACCGGCTGCTCTGGAGGACGATCTGATTGCTGTACGAGAGTCTGCAGCGCGGATCAGAACTACGTTGCCACTGCTGATGCATGGGAGCGCTTTCTCGATATCGAGGGTGGTGAAATTCAGTATTGATTCTGGTCAGTGGGGAGTTGATCGAAACGCAACTCCAGAATGATATTGATACCGCCCAGATACCCGTATCTCCGTGACGGTATTGACGTATACCTTGGGGACAAGAGCGAAGTAACTTTCGTCTATTTGTCATCTCGACAGCGTCTAAGAATTAAGTGTCATCCAGGGCTAATTGAGTCTCTGACATGGATGCGAGGGCGGAAGACAGTTCCAGAGATCTTGCGCCTGTTTCGGGAGGCCTATGCGGATAGCGGTCTTGGTGACGAAGAGGTGGAAGGCTTCATCAGATACCTCCATACAAAAAATATCATCGTCGACGAAGACTGGTTTGAAAGGCTCGGACTACCGACTCCTTATCAGGAACGTTTGCAACGTCAGCTGCATTTTCTGATGGACCTGGTTGACTCCCCGGCCCACGTTGCAGGCATACAGCAACGCATCATGCGCACTAAGGTAGCCATTTTCGGTGTCGGTGCTGTCGGAGGATGGATCGCGCGCGAGCTGGCGATGATGGGATTCCAGCGCTTTGTATTGGTTGATCCCGATAATACCGAGGCCAGCGATGCAGCACGACACGCTTTCGCGAATGGTCTGCGCATCGGAGAACCGAAGGTGGGGGTCGTTGCGGAGGGCCTTCGTGAAATCGATCCGGCCATAGAGGTATCTGCGTACCCGATTGCGCTGAACATCGACACCAGGCTGGACGAACTATTGGGGGACGTCGGATTGATTGTCAATGCCGCAGATGAGCCCTATATCGGCTATACCAGTGTCAAGCTTTCCCGATATGCAGTAAGAAGCAATTTACCTGTGCTGATCGCCGGAGGTTTCGATGCTCATCTTGCCAGCTTCGGTGAAATGATTGTGCCGTGCCAGACACCCTGCGCTGATTGTTACGTTAATTATTTTCGCGAAAGTCTTGCCGACTGGAAGCCAGTGCATCACCCGGTAACTAACCGCGATAAGGGGTTTGGCGGTTGGTCGGCGCTCAGTGTCATCAGCGCTTCGGCCGCTTGTTTGCAAGTCCTGAAGTACTTCATCGATCCAAAGCTGGTCTCAAGGGGGCGGCGTACGGAGTTTCTTGCACAGGACTATTCAACGTACTCATTTGAGGTGACGCGTGACCTTCATTGCAAAGTTTGCAGCGATCGATGAAGTGATTCGCATCCGTCCGTCGGTCTCATGGGTGGAGCGTCCGGATAACGTCATCGAATTCTTTTTCGGCAATACCCGTCGGCAAAAAAGGCTACGCGTAGCGAGTCCGCTCGTCGCCGCCCTAAAACAGATGAACGGAGCCAACTCCTTGGCGACCATCGCACGCAATCTATCGATTGCTCCGGATCGATTGAAGGATTGGGCTTCCGAGCTTATTGATTGGTCGGTTGCAGAGCGGATAGGTATTGCCGAATGGATACAGGACATGACTTGGCGGCGCAGTCTGCATATGCTTGCTGATTTCATCCCAGACTACGACCTTCAAGGAATCTGGAAGCGTCTAGAGGAAACAGAGTTCGTCATTCTTGGCTGCGGAGCTGTGGGTTCATGGGTTGCTGATGGAATCGCACGGATTGGAGGTCAGAGATTTGTTCTTGTTGATCCAGATACTGTCGCTTTGTCCAATCTCAACCGCTCGTTATTTTCCGCTTCCGACGTTGGCTGTGCTAAGACGAAAGCAACCGCACAGAGACTTCGTGCCATCAATAGCGAAATTGGGGTTCTTGAACATCAGGAAAGCATTAGTTCGTTAGGGGACTTGGTTCGACTGATTCCTCACCATGCCCGTCAAGTTATCGTCAGTTGTATCGACTTTCCCAGTGTTGACGTAGCGGCGGGCGTCGCGAATCGATTTTGCGTTGAAAGACGTATCCCTTTGATTGTCGCAGGGGGATACAACTTACACCTTTCACTAATTGGAATTACCGTCATTCCGGGCAAAACCGCATGCTTCGATTGCAGCCTAATTCACCTCAAACAGACACTTGGTCAAGATGGGTTGCAGGTTAAGAAGCTTCCACGCCCAAATAGAAACATCGGCAATGTCGCGCCGCTTGCAGCTATAACAGCTTCAGTTGCTAGTATGGAAGCCATACGCTTGGCCGTAGATGATGATCGACTCCCCCCGGCAATGACAGGCCGCAGAGGAGAATATAATTTTATGGGTGAGACATTCGATTGGATGCAAATCCCTAGACAGCCAGACTGTAAGACGTGTTCTAGTGCTATTGAGTAGAGCTCAATTTCAGTAGAGCGCAAGTCCGGTTGGCAGTCGTTGGGCATGGCCGCTATATCAGTGTCGAACGGGACCCGCATAACGCGCTGATCTTTGCTCTGACTGCAGAACGGTTGTCCGCCTGTTCCGAAATCAAGTTTGGCTAACTATTCCTCAAGGTTTGGCACTACCTGCGAGGGTTACTGGTGACGGTTTGTGGCGTGCCTTGTAAATATGTCAACATGGACATATACTGCGCTATATGAGTGCGCGGCGAAAACCATTAGTGTGGCTGCACGGCGAAGTCAAAACACCTCCTTTTTCAGCTGAAGCAAGAATTGAAGCGGGAGTGTTGATGCGACGCCTGCAAGAGGGCGTGACTATATCGCTGCCGCACGCGAGGCCAATGCCCAGCATCGGGCGGGGTTGCCATGAATTACGCATTCCCGACGAAAACCGAACTTGGCGCATTGTTTTCTACGTTGATACTCTGGCCATCGTCATTCTTGAGGTGTTTGCCAAGACGACCAGCCAGACGCCGCAGGCGGTGATTGATGTATGCAAGGCGCGGCTGAAACGCTACAAATCAATTTAGCAGGAGGACACCAGCGATGAAGGCGACTAAATTGGAACGCCTGCAAGCCGACGGTTGGAAAGTCGGCAATGCAGAGGATTTTCTGGAATTAAATGATGAAGAGGCGCGACTTGTAGCGCTCAAGTTGTCGCTGATTAGCGCAGTAAAAAAGTCACGGCTCAAGAGCAGGCTGTCGCAAACCGACTTGGCGCAGCGCATGAAATCGAGTCAGTCCCGCATTGCAAAAATTGAAGCGGGCGACCCTTCGGTATCGCTGGATTTGATTGTGCGTGCACTCATCGCCAGTGGCGCAAAAACGCGCGATATTCAGGCGGCGTTTACGGCGACCGAATAGATTGACCTGTCGCCGTTATTGCTCAAATTGGTAACGCGTTGTGGGAGATGTCTATTCGCGCGATGCCGTTGGCCTTAATGAGCCTTCAGCGATCGAGCAGGATCCGCATAGTGCACTGATCTTTGCTCTGACTGCAGAGCGCTTGTCCGGCTATTACGAGCATCACACCTGGTTGACTATTCCCCAAGGCGCGACACTAGCGGCCGATTGGCTCGCCCGGTCCAAATCGCATTTATCTTCGCCGCAGCGCAAACACCTCTCTGAATTGAGTGATCAACTGGCACGGCAAATTGCTGACTCCGTTTCAAGGGAGGCCGGGCTTCACATTTCTTATGAAATGACTGAAGCACTCGATCAACGTTACGCGTCAGAAATCGGTGAATCAATCCGAGAGGAATGCCGTCAGCTTCTCGCAAATGCGCCGCTGCCGGATCACTAAAGAGACCCATGTTGGCACCATCAGACCCACTAATCCTCTATCACGCCGATTGCGACGACGGCTTTGGCGCTGCCTATGCGGCGTGGTTGAGCCTCGGTGACTGCGCCGAATACCGTCCAGTCTATTATGGTGACGTAATATCGCCAGAGCTTTTGGTCGATAGAAAGGTGTTCATCCTTGATTTCAGCTTTTCGCCCGATGTAATCGGCAGCATGGCGCAGCATGCCGCAAAGGTCGTTTTGCTTGATCACCACAAATCCGCTGCTGCCCAGTGGACTGACGTAGAGCCAATGACCAACGTTGAGATTCTGTTCGACATGGATCGCTCGGGCGCTCAGATAGCTTGGGACTATTTCCACTCTGGAGCGGTTCGCCCGGCACTGATCGACCACATTGGCGACCGTGATCTTTGGCGGTTCAACATGGCAGACACAAAAGCTTTTTGTGCCGGGCTGAGCCTGATTCCGACGAGTTTCGAATCCTGGCAGGTTGCTGCTTCCCATCCCGCAGAGCTAATTTCCAAAGGTCGCATTGTGCTCGAAGTACTGCAGCAGCAGATCGACAGTGCTCTGCGTAAAGACCTGAGACCCGTCACGCTTTGCGGATATCCGGGCCTGGCGGCCAATGTCATCAGCAATACTTCGGAGATCGGTCAAGCTATCGCCAAGCGATCAGGCACATTCAGCCTGACCTACTTCATCAAGGGTGACGAGGTTATCTGCAGTCTGCGTAGCCTGGCACCTTTTGATGTCAGTGTTATCGCCGCACATTTCGGTGGGGGAGGGCACGCCCAAGCCAGTGGCTTTACGCTCCCGATTGATCGGTTCTTTCGAGATGTCTGGCGGGAATGATGGAGGAGGTATCGCTCTCGACCTTGGTCCTCGTGGTAACTGCGATAAAGCCGTTGCCACCACTATGTAGGTAGTTGGCTGCGGAGATCAGAGATCAGGGAATATCTCTGTCAAACAATTTCCATTTTCAGCGGTTCAATCTTGGCGATTTCCTTCTTCAAGGACTTTTCCGACAATGCCAAGTCGTGTTGGGCCTGTACATGCAGCCATGACTCGGCACTACCGCCCAGAGCCGCCGCTAGCCGCACTGCCATGTCAGCACTGACGCCATTCTTTCCGTTGAGCACATTCGAGAGCGTCACACGGGTCACGCCAATGCGCTTGGCAAAAGCGGTTACTGTGATGCCGGTGCCCGTAAATACGCCATCACGCAGGACTTCTCCGGGGTGGGGCGGGTTGTACATTCGCGTCATTTGCTAACTCCTATCAGTGATAGTCGAGATAATCGACCAACACGGCGTCAACCCCATCAAAGACGAAGGTCATACGCCAGTTGCCGTTTACCCAAACGGACCAATGGCCGTTTGACAACGGGTGCAATTTCCAGCCCGGCATTGCCATATCGTCAGGCCCCTTTGCGCCGTCTAGTTTTGCAAGTTGCAGACGCAACCGATGGGCGTGCGATGGTTGAATCCCGGCTTTGCTGCCTGTCTTAAAAAACTGCTCCAGTCCTTTGTGTCGAATGGAACGTATCATTTTTTAAGTGTATAGTGTCTATTGACAGTAGTCAAGCACTATTCCCAAGAACATTTGGCGTATCCACGCTGTCCTGGGCTGTGGTCAGTAGTTCCAGCCGCTCACCCAGCAGTCGCCAAGCCTCACGCATTTCTTTTTCGTAATTGTGTCGCTGATATACCCGTTTGATCTTGTTTTGCTCGACGTGATTTAGACATCTCTCAGCCACTTCGGGTATGACCCCGAGCGCGGTCATCATGGTTGCTCCCGTGCGTCGCAAATCGTGAGGGGTCCATCGGCCTCTTGAAAGAGTGAGCGCGTTTGTATACGAGCTTCGGCGGCTCAATGCGTCTCTGTCTCCCCGCTGTCTGTCGCCAGTCTGTTTGGTTACGGTCTTGTCCGATACAGGGCCGTCGTTGTCGCGATTAGAAAAACACCAACGCGCGTTTTTACGCTTCCCGTCATCTTGGACCGTTGTGCCATTGAGTTCGTGGAGTGCAAGAAAATGCTTCAGTGCGAACTGCGAGAGATAAATCAGATGCGCCTTACCGTTCTTGGCGTTCTCAGCTGGAATAATCCATTCGCCGGTTTTAAGATTGACGTGCGCCCATTCTGCATGAAGTATTTCGCCGATTCGGCAACAAGTCGCCAGAGTCAGCCACAAAGCGATCTCTGTAGATGGAATCAGTCTTGCGTCCGGTAGCTTATTCGTCAGTTCGCAAACTTCTGCTTCGCTCAGAACTCGATCACGCTCTACATCCTTACCTCCGATATTGATCTTCCGGATCTTTGCAGTCGGGTCGACTTCGACTATGTCGCGGCTTTCGGCGAAGCGGAACATTTGGCGCATCAACGAGAATATCTGCTTGCCCATTCGACGAACACCGCGTGCCAGCAAAGCGTCGGTAACGGAGGTAATGTGGCCTTTGGAAATATCTTGTGCAGCCAGATCACCAATAAGCGGCAAGACATCTTTTTCAAACATACGGCGGACTTCATTACCGCCATCCTTGCGGCGGATTAGATCGGTCGACCCCCATCGACTGAATAGTTCCTTGACTGTAATTCGCGCTTTAGTCGCAGCAATTTCGGCCAATAGAGATTGCTTGGTGGCTTCCTCAGCTAGCACGCGTTCTGCGGCGGCTTCATTGGGATCTTTGTCTTGACGAAGAATTTCGCGCTCAAGCGCCGCTGCCTTTCTCGCATCGGCAAGGCCAAAGGACGTAGAATGCTCCCCGAGTTTGCGGTACTGTTGAACGTGGGTAAGCGGATGTCGGTATCGCAGCCAATACTTTGCGCTACCGCTAGCTTCAAGTTTCAGCACGAGACCGTTGCCGTCGCTAAGCCATTTTTGAGTCTTGGAGCGCCTAGCGTGCTGGATCGCAGTTTCAACCTCTTTGGCCGACAGAGGTTTGACTAGTTTAGGCATAAAGTTATGCTAGATGATGAAATTTTCTAGCACAACTGTAGCACAAAAAGACTGGATTTCAGCGGACCTGCTTGGATGTCTCTGGAAACTATAAATTAGTAACTTATTGAAAATACTAATTATTTAATCTTCGTTGGACGTTATTGAACCTCTGTGGAATACAATTTACTGTTATGGGGTGCAAGGGGTCGCAAGTTCGAATCTTGTCGCCCCGACCAGTAATACCAAGGGTTTCCGGTTAATTGCCGGAAACCCTTTTTCATGGTGGCGTGACCGATTATGAGTCACGCCCGAAATATCGATTGGCCATTTCAATCACGAAGACAGTCCGACCCATGACGCAGGAAACCAAGTTCTGTTACCACTGCGGCGCTCATCATCCGATTGATGAAATGCGCCAGATCGAAACCAAGGCCGGAAAGCGCTGGCGTTGCATCCGCAGCATTCAGGCGACGCGAAAGACCGCAGAAGCCCGGGATGCCTTTGGCCGTCAGATTTCGGCGATGAATACCGCGGAGGCCAAGAGCCACGCGCGACGGCTGAACGAAATTCGCCAGGACAAGTAGGCGCATTTCTCCAAAAAGGCCTTTTCCCAAGGAAGCCGGCGATTCCCGGAACCTGTTCAACCAGGTTTGGGAAGCGGAAACAAGAGGGCATTCCTTGCCAACTTCCGGATTTCGGGTTGGCAATCCCGGGCGCAGGATGCTAAAAAAACCAAGCATCAAGAGGGAACTTCCTATGCGTATCGAATCCGTTGAACTGGTTGCACTGCCCGACGCCCCTGCCTGGCAGGAAAAGATCTACCGGGCGCACTTGGATACCGGCGAGGACATGGATCTGTTCCAGCAGCATTGGGACGTACCCTTGCCACCCGAAAGCCTGGTTGGCCTGACGGTCGAAGAGGCCCGGATAAAGCGCAATGAGCGAATGTTTGCAATCGCTTCCGGAAATCACTGAGCAGCGATCTGCCGGCGCTGACGAGTTCAGGCCGGCGTCTTGAAGGGCAGGTGCGACGCGGTTTCCGCTTCATAGTCCTGCATTGCCGAGTCCTCGCGGACCATGAAGTCGGCAACGGCACGGCGCATGCTTGGGTGGGCAATCCAGAACGCCGACCAGGTGGCAACCGGCTCGAAGCCGCGGGCGAGTTTGTGTTCGCCTTGAGCGCCAGGTTCGAAGCCTTGCAGGGCATGGCGGATGCAGTACTCGATTCCCTGATAGTAGCAAAGCTCGAAGTGCAGACCGGGCAGGTCGACCGAACTGCCCCAATGTCGGCCATACAGCGTATGCGCATCGCGGTAGCAAATGGCCGATGCGACCGGCGTTTCGTCGCGAAAGGCGACGAAGACCACCAGTTGCGGGCCAAGCTGCGCGGCCGCTTCGCCGAAAAATTCCATGGGGAAGGCCGGATGATTCCCATAGCGTGCGAAGGTGTCGCGATACTGGCGGTGGATCACTTGCCAGAGCGGGGCATCAATTTCGTTGCCATGGCGGGCTTCCATCCTCAGACCCGATTCGCGCACAAGGCGCCGTTCCCGCTTCAGCTTTTTGCGCTTGTCGGCGGTAAAACCGTCGAGAAAATGGTCGAAATCGCGGTAACCCCGGTTGAACCAGTGGAACTGCACGCCGCGCCGCATCAAGAGGCCGGCCGCGGCGAGTCTGGTGCGGTCATCTTCTTGGACAAACAGGCATTGCCACGAGGATGCACCCAATCGGGCTGTAACGCTCAGGATTGCCTCGATCAGTGCCGGCACCACTGCGTTCCGCGGGATACCCTGCCGCACCAGCAGGCGCGGCCCTGGTGAGGGCGTGTAGGGAATGCCGCTGACCAGCTTGGGATAGTAGTCGAGTCCAGCACGCTGCCAGGCCGAGGCCCAATTCCAGTCACGCGAGAAGTCGCCGAAGGAATGAGTGCGCAAGTAGAGCGGGGCAAGGCCCAGCAGCAGCCCGTTGTCGTAAAGAGCCAGATGCTGCGCCTGCCATCCCATGGCCGTACCCGCAGCACCGACTTTCTCTGCCGAGCCGAGGAATGCACGGCTGACGAACGGGTCCTCGTGATGGTCGAGCAGGTCCCAGTCGGATTGCGGGATCTCGCTGGCGCTGTGGTGAAGGACTATTTCCATGGCCCGCCATCCTACTCTGGCCCAAGCCTCCTGAAGATCCGACGGCTTCGTAGAAATTGTCCCTGGTATGCGGGATGGGGGGCGAGTCGTGTTCTGTTCAAGTCTTCGATCAGGGCCTGCGATGGGCTAAAATGAACATCGATTTTTCGATTTCATCGGCACTGACCCCCATGCGTATTCTGCTCAGCAACGACGACGGCTACCTCGCCCCGGGGCTCGTCCAGCTGGCGGAGAGCCTCGCCGATACTGGGGACATTACGGTGGTCGCGCCGGAGCGCAATCGCAGCGGTGCGAGCAACTCCTTGACTCTGGATATGCCGCTCCACCTGCGTCGGGCTGCCAATGGCTACATGTATGTCAGCGGCACGCCGACCGACTGCGTGCATCTCGCAGTGACCGGTGTCTTGGAGCACCAGCCGGACATGGTCGTGTCGGGCATCAATCTGGGCGCCAACATGGGCGACGATACGATCTATTCCGGCACTGTCGCGGCGGCCACTGAAGGCTATCTGCTCGGAGTGCCATCGATTGCGATCTCACTGGCCAGTTTCGAGGGACGGTATTTCGCCACTGCGGGGCGCGTGGCGCGCGAACTTGTGCAGCGTTTCAGGGAGCGGCCGTTTGCCGAACCGGTCTTGCTGAACGTCAACGTGCCGGACGTGCCTTACGACGAGTTGCGCGGCACCCGGATTACCCGTCTGGGTCGCCGCCACAAGGCCGAGCCGGCGGTCAAGTCAATCAGCCCGCGGGGTGAAACGCTTTACTGGATCGGCGCAGCCGGACCTGCGGCAGATGCCGGCGAAGGCACGGATTTTCATGCCGTGGAGCAGGGCTGGGTATCGATCACGCCCCTGCAGATTGACCTAACCCATGCCGGACAAATGCCCGGTGTGCGCCGCTGGCTCGATCTGGAACAATGAATACCGCCGCGCTGACCGGAATAGGCATGACATCTCAGCGTACGCGCACGCGCATGGTCGAGCGCCTTCGCGAGCAGGGCATTCGCGATACCCGCGTGTTGCACGCAATGGGACTGGTGCCGCGCCATATCTTCATCGAGCAGGCGCTGGCCAATCGCGCCTACGACGACACCGCTCTGCCGTTGGGCTTCGGTCAGACGATATCCCAGCCGTATGTCGTGGCGCGCATGATCGAGATATTGATTGCCGGTCGCGAACTGGGCAAGACGCTGGAGATCGGCGCCGGCTGTGGCTACCAGGCGGCTATCCTCGGCGTGTTGTCGAAGCAGGTGTTCGCCGTCGAGCGCATCGCGCCGCTGCTGGCGCGGGCAAGGGTAAATCTCCGGCAACTCAAGTTGTCACAAATCCGCCTCAAGCACGCTGACGGCAATCTCGGACTACCGGAAGCCGCTCCGTTTGATACCATCATATTGGCCGCTGCCGCCGCCGACGTTCCACAGACGCTGTTGGGGCAGTTGGCGCCGGGTGGCCGGCTGGTGATGCCCCTGGGCAGCACGGAGCAGGTGATCATCCTGGTCGAGCGCACTGACAGCGGCTTCGTCGAAACCCGATTTGATGCGGTGCGCTTTGTGCCTTTGTTGCCGGGAGTGGAATGATAACTGCACGCCTGATGCTGGTCTTGCTGCTGCCGATCGTTGGTGGTTGCGCCAGCCATGCGCCGGCGCCGGTGGAGGAGCGCGGCAGTGCGCCGGCCGCTGCGAAGCCTGCGATGCACGCTGCACAGGTGGGGCCGACAGCGCCGGAAGTTGGCGTCAAATATCACACAGTGAAAAAGGGCGATACCCTTTACGGCATAGCACTCGATAACGGGCACGACTACAAGGATATCGCCGCCTGGAATAATCTCGACAATCCAAATCTGATCAGGATTGACCAGCAGTTGCGCGTCACGCCGCCGGACGGAGGCGCTCCGGTGGCTGTCGCGAAACCGGTAAATCTTGGCGCGCCAGTCGAGGCAAAAACGGCCTCTGCGCCGCTTGCTGCGGTAAGCAGCGCGAATACCGATACTTTCAAGCGTGAGCCGAAAGGCGGCAAGCTGGTTTATTCGGAAGAGGCGCTGAGCAAGGCGCGCCAGGGCGATGCGGCGGCAAAGCCGACGGAAGCCAGGCCCGAGTCCCGCCCGGTGGAACCCAAGCCGGCCGATAAACCGGCGGAGAAGCCGCTGGTCGCCGGTGATGATGTGGTCTGGATGTGGCCGGCCAGCGGCAAGTTGATTACGCCGTTTGTCGAGGGCGGCAGCAAGGGGCTCGATATCGGCGGCAAGGCGGGCGACGCGGTGCTGGCTGCCGCCAGCGGGGTTGTCTCTTATGCTGGCACAGGACTGCGCGGCTATGGCAATCTGGTCGTGTTGCGCCACAATGCGACCTATCTCTCGGTGTATGCCCATAACAGCAAGTTGCTGGTGAAGGAAAAGGATACGGTAGCCAGGGGCCAGAAGATTGCTGAAATGGGGAGCACAGACGCAGAAAGCCCGCGCCTGCATTTCGAGATTCGCCGTCAGGGCAAGCCGGCCGATCCACAGAAGTTTCTTCCCGCCCGCTGAGCATCATGAGCGACGACGCCTTCCTTCCGGAACGCGACGATGCCGAGGTCGTGACGGATTCGCATGATTCCGGGTTCATCGAAGACATCACCCAGGTTTATCTTCATGAAATCGGCGCCACGCCGTTGCTGACCGCTACGGAGGAAGTCAAGCTTGCCCGCGCCGTTCAGGCGGGTGACTTCCTGGCCCGCCAGCACATGATCGAAGCGAACTTGCGGCTGGTGGTCAGTATCGCGCGGCATTACCTGCATCGCGGCTTGCCCCTCGACGACCTGATCGAGGAGGGCAACCTCGGCCTGATCCATGCGCTGGAAAAGTTCGACCCGGAACGCGGCTTTCGTTTTTCGACCTATGCGACATGGTGGATCCGCCAGAATGTCGAACGGGCGATCATGAATCAGTCGCGTACGGTGCGGCTGCCGATCTATCTGATCAAGGAACTCAACATCGTGTTGCGAGCCATGCGCCGGCTCGACCGCGAACGTGGAGCACAGGATGAAACTCCGGGTGCGATGCTCGAAGACGTGGCACAACTGCTTGATCGACCGGTCGCGGAAATTCGCCAGCTCCTGGTGCTCAACGAGCGTTCCTCATCACTCGATTCGCCACTCGATATTGATCCGGACCTGTCGATGTCCGATTCAATGGCCGATGACGCCGCCGAAGACCCGTCGGCGCAGTTGGCACAGCACGAGGCCGAAGTGCTGGTTGCCGACTGGGTGGCCCAGCTTACCGAGCGCCAGCGCCTGGTTGTCGAACGTCGTTACGGCCTCGGTGGCCACGACGCTACCACGCTGGAGGACATCGCCAGCGATCTGGGCCTGACCCGCGAAAGGGTGCGCCAGATCCAGACTGAAGCGCTGTCCAAGCTGCGCAAGAGCATTGCGCGAGACGGCCTGACGCCCGACGCGCTACTGTGAAGCTCGGAGCGCGGCGGCGAGGTCCATGACCGCTGCCGCATAAAAGCTGCTGCGGTTGTAACGCGTGATGACATAGAAGTTGCGATAACCAAGGCGGTACTCGGTGGCCGTCTGCGGAGTAACCAGGTCAATCAGCGCAGCCGGTCGTTCGGGAATCGTCCTGGGCCCGACAGGGGTTTCCGGCGTCGCTTCCCCCTGGCGCGGTTCTGCGAATGCGACATTGGCTTCTTCCATTTGGCGTGGTGTGCGCAAGGGTGAAATACCCTCATCGACCAATGCCTGTACACCATCGCCACTAACGGCGACGACGACGGCAATCGGCGCATCCCTTTCCCAGCCGTGCTCTTGCAGAAAATTGGCCACGCTTCCGATGGCATCCGCCGGACTCTTCGCCAGGTCAATCCGGCCGTCGCGATCGAAGTCGATTGCGAAACGTCGGCGGGAAGAGGGCAGGAACTGCGGCAAACCCAGGGCGCCCGCGTAGGATCCGGTATAGGCCAGCGGGCTGCGTTTTTCCTCGCGAGCCAGTAGCAGCAGTTCTTCAAGTTCGCGTCGAAACAGGGTCGCCCTCGGCGGATAGTCGAACGCCAGTGTCGCCAGCGCTGCGAATGTGCCGAATCGGCCCAACTGTTTGCCGTAGATCGTCTCGACGCCGATGATGGCGGCAACGACTTCTGCGGGCACGCCAAAGCGAGTCTCGGCATCAGCGAGTTCGGCAACATAGGCGTGCATGAAACGTCGTCCCGCCGCGATTCGCTTTGGTTCGATGAAGCGCGCCCGGTAGGCGTGCCAGGAGCGGACTCCCGGATCTTTGGGTGGCATGATGGCCTTGATCACGGCAGCGACGGGTTTGGTCTGGCGGAACAGTGCGGTAAGCGCGGTGCCATCGAAGCCGTGTCGCTCATGCATTTCCTGAACGAAGGTTTGTACCTCGTCGCGCTGCGCATAATTTCCGGCGTGCGGCCCGGAACTGAGCATGGCCAGCAAAAACAGAAGTATTAAACGCATCATGGTTTGAAGGCGGCTATTTTTGCCTTGAGCTGCTCGAATTCGCTCGCCCGCGGTCCCGGTGCGTAGCGCAAGCGTGCATAGAGTGACGCGATCTCGGCGATGGCTTCGGCGTGCACCGGCATCTGTTTTGCAGCCCGTTCGGCAAAGGCCAGCGGCCCTTCCCATGTTTGCCAGGCAACGCCGCGCTTTGCCAGGCGGGCAGTAAATCGGCGCCAGGCCGCAAGCGACGGATCGACACGCAATCGGTTACGCAGTATCCATGCCGTCAACCCGAGCATAACCATGCCGCATAGAACTGACAGAACGGCTGTCATGCTGCGCCAGTCGGGCTCATTCAGCCCCAGGCTGGCGAGCAGATCACGCTGGCGCTGCGGGTTGTAGCCCAGCACCCATTGATTCCAGCCATTGGTCACGGCGTCCAGCCGATAGCGCAGTTCCCTCAGCCAGGCCAGATCGCCACGAGCCAGGAATGGGAGTTCCTCACCGCTGGGTACGGCGTTTGCCAGATTGTTGTTGATCCGGCTCGGCGCTGAAATAGCGGTCGGATCGATGCGCACCCAGCCACGTCCTGCAATCCAGGCTTCCGCCCAGGCATGGGCGTCGTACTGGCGCACCACCAGGTAGCCGTCCACCGGGTTGACTTCGCCGCCCTGATAACCCGCAACAACGCGTGCGGGGACACCAGCGGCGCGCAAGGCAAAGACAAAGGCCGTCGCGAAGTGCTCGCAGAAACCGCGACGGGAATCGAAAAGAAACTCATCCACCATGTCTGCGCCGAGCAGCGGCGGGTTCAGCGTGTAGATCAGCAGCTGCTGGCTGAACAGGGCTTCTGCGGCGGCGAGTATCGCCGCGCCATCATTGCCGTGTCGTGCCTGCCAGCCAGCGCTGATGGCGCGTATGCGCGGGTTGCCCTGTTTCGGCAGGGCCAGGGCATCACGCAAGGCGCCCGGGGCTTCGTCCACACCGGCGATCGCCTCGGGCCATGCACGCTGGTTATAGCGCAAGCGGTTGCGCACGGCCTCGCGCGCTATCGGTTGATAGTCGCTGGTCAGCGCGCTGTCCGGCGGCAAGGTGGCCGGCAGCTCGAGGGCAAACAGCCAGAATTTTCCGTGCGGTTCCAGTGTCACTTCGTAATCCACCAGTGTTCCCAGTCCGCGGTAGGGAACTTCCGGATAGGCGCCCAGCGTTTGTGCCACGCGCCAGCTGCGGCCGTCGAAGGCTGGCATTACCGGTCCGCGCCAATAGAGTTGCGACTGCTGTGGCACTGTCCCCTTGAACTGCACCCGAAAGGCGATTGCGTCGGATTGCGAGAGTTGGGCAATCGACCCCGGTGACATGGTGTCGGACAATCCGGAGACGGCGGCAAACCGATCCTGGGGAATTCCCCATAGCGGTCCCTGGATGCGCGGAAACAGCACAAACAGCAACAGCATGAAAGGCAGTGCCTGGGCTAGCATCAATCCGGCGCGACGCAATTGCTGCAGCGGATTCGGGCGGTCATCGCTGGCCGCCAGCAGGTTCGCGGTAGTGATCAGTACGGTCAGGCAGGCCAGCAAGGCAGTAGGAATGGTCTGGGTAAACAGGAACTGGCCGAGGACCAGGAAGTAGCACAGCAGAGCGGTGGCCATCGCATCGCGGGCGGCACGCAACTCGAGTAGCTTGAGCGCGAGAAAGACCACCAGCAGTGAGATGCCCGGAGTACGGCCGAATATGGTTCGGTACTGCAGAAAGACGCCGGCCGTACCGGCGATTACCAGCACGAACATAAGCCAGCGCGGTGGCAGGCGCCATTGCCGCAATGTGAGTGCCGCACGCCAGCAGAATGCCGCTGCGGCGGCAAGGGAGAGCCAGAGCGGAAGTTGCGGCGTCAGCGGCAGGCCCGCCGCGAGCGCGGTCGCCAGCAGCCACCAGGCCTGGCGGCGACTGACGGGACGGTTAATGCGTGCCATGATCGTGCAGTGCCAGTGCGCGCAGGCCGCTGCTCAGTTGCGCCGGTCCGCTGTCGGGCGGCAGGCGCACACCTGGCAGATGCAAGCCCCATGCAAGTCCTGCCGCGTCGGCGTCGAGCATCCAGCGGGCCAGTATCGACAGGCGCCGTTCGACGTCGAGGGCTTCCGGCAGGCTGTTCCAGTCCAGCCAGAGCTGTTGCGCAGAGGCGCCCGAGAACAGCTTGGTCAACAGCGGTCCGTCCTGCTGGCGGGCCACTGCCTTCCATGCCACATGGCGTGGCGGATCCGCTACCTGGTGATTGCGCAGACCGGAAAAATCATCCACGCCACGGCCATCCCTCGTCGATCCTCGTGCCGAGTCGCCGCTCCATGGCAGCGGTGGCGCCTTGGCGGCCGGTTCCGGGTAGACGAGACAGTTCAAATCAGGAACGGCATAGCTCCAGGCGCGGATCAAACCCAGAGGCCAGGTGGTTTCGATGGTGACGCGCGGCATGGCCAGCCAGCCGCGTCTTGCCGCCGGAACAGTCAGTGTGGCGACGGTGGCAGCGCGCCGGCCGATGTCGACTTCAACAGGGACGTCGTCCTCGAAAAACAGGCGCAGACTGGTGCGCGGGTCCGGCCGCTGGTTCTCCAGCACGAGGTCGAATTGTGCTTCGCCTCCTGCGAACACCGGTTCGCAGCGACCGGGGCGAATGGAGACGAGGACAAGGTTGCGGAAGGTATGGAGGATGGCGACGATGCCCAGTCCCGCTAGCAGAAATACCAGGGCGTGACCCAGGCTGAGGTTGTAGTTCATGGCGCCAAGCAGAATGATCAACAGCGCCATCCCGTAGGCCAGTCCGGCCCGGGTCGGCAGAACATAGACCCGGCGTTGGGTGAGAATGATCGGCGCCGCTTCCGGCGGGCGCACGCGCAGGGCCCAGCGGACGAAAATTTCGCGCAATCGGCGACGCAAGCTAGCCAGCATGTTCAGGGCTTGTGATGAAGTGGCGCCGAGCATTGCCCAATCGCTGATCCGGGACACGCGCCAGAATTCCTCATACACCGTCAGGGTAGTGGAACGGCCTCGATCAAGGCGGCCGCCACGGACTCGACGTTGGTGCGCAGCGTGTCGTCGGTTGGTCGCAGGCGATGGGCGATAACGCCGGGCAGCACGGCTTGTACGTCCTCGGGCAAGACGTGGTCACGGCCGTCGAGCAATGCCCAGGCCCGCGCCACGGCCAGCAGTGCCAGGCAGGCTCGCGGCGACAGGCCGGCCTGCCAGCGCGGCGCCGTCCGGGTATGCGCTGCCAGGGCCTGCACGTAATCGATCAGGGCAGGCGAGGCATGAACCGCGCGCACACTGTCTTGCAGTTCGATCAGGCGTTGCGGCGCGATTCGCGGGCTCAGGCTGGCGACCATCTGCCGCCGGTCGGCACCGGCAAGCAGTTCTCGCTCGGCCGCCGGATCGGGGTAGCCGAGTTCGATCTTGAGCAGAAAGCGATCGAGTTGGGATTCGGGCAGGGGGAAGGTGCCAATTTGATGGGTCGGGTTTTGCGTGGCAATCACAAAAAATGGCTCGGGCAAGGCGCGGGTCTTCCCCTCAGCGGTCACCTGTCGTTCTTCCATGGCTTCCAGCAGGGCGCTTTGTGCCTTGGGCGTTGCGCGATTGATCTCGTCGGCCAGCACCACCTGGGTGAAGATCGGCCCTGGATGAAAATGGAAGCTGCCGCTGTCCCGGTCGAAGATCGAAACGCCCAGGATATCCGCCGGCAGCATGTCGCTGGTGAACTGGATGCGCTGAAAATCCAGCCCCAGGACGCGCGCCAGAACATGTGCCAGCGTGGTCTTGCCGACTCCGGGCAAGTCTTCGATGAGCAGATGTCCGCGCGCCAGCAGGCAGGCGAGCGAAAGCCTGATCGGCCGCTCCTTGCCGAGGATGATGCGATTGATGTCGGCCAGAATGGCGTCGAGTTCGGGGAGTCGCATGGGGGTGGGGTTTTCCGCAGACTTTGATGGATAATATGCTTTTGGTCGCAACTGCTACGCTTGACGCCGATGAAAGCTGAACGCTGCGTTTTGCGCCCCATTGTAAGTCATCAGGCAAGATACCCGTCATGACAACTACCGCCTTCATTACCCATCGCGACTGCTGGCAGCACGACATGGGAGCCCATCACCCGGAATGTCCGGATCGCCTCGGTGCCATCAGCGACCGCCTGATTGCATCCGGGCTGGATATGTACATTCAGTTCCACGATGCGCCTCTGGCCGAGGTGGATCAGCTGCTGCGCGTCCATCCGCGCGAGTACATCGATCACGTGCATAACAGCAGTCCGGCGCACGGCATCGTTCATCTCGATCCCGATACCGCAATGTCGCCTGGGACTCTGCAGGCGGCCCTGCGTTCGGCCGGGGCCGGATGTTTCGCCACCGATCTGGTGATGCGCGGCGAAGTGCAGAATGCGTTCTGCGCGATTCGGCCTCCCGGACATCACGCCGAGCGTGCGAAGGCGATGGGCTTCTGTTTTTTCAACAACATCGCCGTGGCGGCGCGTCATGCGCTCGAGGCATGGGGGCTTTCCCGCGTCGCCATCATCGATTTCGACGTGCATCATGGCAACGGCACCGAGGAGATTTTCGCCGGAGACTCGCGGGTGTTGATGGCCGGAATTTTCCAGCATCCTTTCTACCCGTATTGCGGCGCCGACAATCCCGCGTCCAACATGTGCAATGTGCCCATGCCGGCCGGGACTCGCGGCGAAGAGTTCAGGCAGGTGGTTTATGACATATGGCTTCCAAGGTTGCGCGAATTCAAGCCGGAGATGATTTTTATCTCGGCGGGCTTCGATGCGCATTACGAGGACGACATGGGCTCAATGGGCTTGGTAGAGTCGGACTACGCCTGGGTAACGGAACAGATCAAGCAGGTCGCGGGCGAGTTTTCCAATGGGCGAATCGTCTCCTTGCTGGAGGGAGGCTATGTCCTCTCCGCACTGGCTCGCAGCGTGACCACGCATATCAAGGTGCTGGCTGATTTGTAAGCCTTCGTTGCAGGGGGCTGCGTGGCCTGACCATCAGGTAAAATCGGCTTTCTTTCCATGTCACTTGGCTGCCGGATTCGGCAAGCAGTTTCGGATACGCTCATGAAGACCATACAGGGTTCCATCCCGGCCATACTCACCCCGATGCAGGATGACGGTTCGCTCGACCTGCCCGGGTTGCAGCGCCTGCTCGACTGGCATATTAGCGAAGGTACCGACGGTGTGGTCGTGGTCGGCACCACCGGTGAATCGCCGACGGTAGACTTCGCGGAGCATTGCGCGCTGATCGAAACCACGGTGAAGCACGTCGCCGGGCGCATACCCGTGATTGCCGGCACCGGGGCAAATTCCACAACCGAAGCCATCGAACTGGCCCAGTTCGCCAGGCAAGCCGGTGCGGACGCCCATCTATCCGTGGTGCCCTACTACAACAAGCCGACGCAGGAAGGCCTCTTCAGGCATTTCAAGGCGATTGCCGAAGCCGTCGATCTGCCGATGATCCTTTACAACGTGCCGGGGCGCACCGTGGCCGATCTGGCGAATGAAACGATTCTGCGGCTGGCACAGATTCCAGGTATCGCCGGCATCAAGGATGCCACCGCGAACATCGAGCGCGGATCGGATCTGCTGAAGCGCGCACCGGCGGGTTTCAGTGTCTACAGCGGAGATGACGCCACGGCCATCGCCTTGATGCTGCTCGGCGGCAAGGGCTCGATCTCGGTTACGGCGAATGTGGCGCCGGCCCTCATGCACCAGATGTGCGCTGCGGCCATTGCCGGCGATCTGGCGACGGCCCGCGAGATCAACTTCCGCTTGTTGGGCCTGCATCGCAATCTGTTTCTCGAAGCCAATCCAATTCCGGTGAAATGGGCAGCGCAGCAGATGGGCTTGATCGGCGGCGGCATGCGCTTGCCGATGACGCCTTTTTCCGTGGAGCACCATGAGCGCCTGCGCGCGGCCATGCGTGAAGCCGGCATCACCCTCTGACCAGAAAATCGATACTCAATGAATCGCTCATTCTCACTGCTGTCACGATCTGCCCTGCTGTTACTGGTCGGGGTGCTTGCCGGCTGTGGCGGCAACATACTCCCGGAATCCAAGAAGATCGAATACAAGTCGGCCGGGAAGTTGCCGCCTCTTGAAATTCCACCCGACCTGACCCAGCAAAGCCGCGATGAGCGCTATGTAGTTCCGGATGTTTCCGCGAGCAAGGGTTCCGCTACGTTCTCGGCCTACTCCAGCGAGCGCTCGGGGCAGGCGCGCACCACGACGGCACAGGATCTGCTGCCGCAGGTAGACAAGATGCGCATCGAGCGTTCGGGTACGCAGCGCTGGCTAGTGGTAGCGGGTTCTCCCGACAAACTTTGGCCGAACGTTAAGGAGTTCTGGCAGGAATTGGGATTCCTGGTCAATGTGGAAGTCCCGGAAGCCGGAATTCTGGAAACCGACTGGGCCGAAAACCGCGCCAAGCTTCCACAGGACATAATTCGCGGCACGCTGGGCAAAGTCTTCGACAGTCTGTATTCGACCGCAGAGCGCGACAAGTTCCGTACCCGACTGGAGAAAGGCGCCGAAGCCGGTACGGTCGAAATCTATATCAGCCATCGCGGCATGTACGAGATATATACCAACGAAGGCAAGAGCGAAACCAGATGGCAGCCACGTCCGGCCGATCCGGAACTGGAAGCGGAGATGTTGCGGCGCCTGATGGTGCGCCTCGGTGTCGACGAATCGCGGGCCAAGACCATGGTGGCGGCCGGGCAGCAACAGGAGCGTGCCAAACTGTCCCGTGCTACCGACGGCGTGGGCGCCCTGACGCTGGAAGAGGCCTTCGACCGCGCCTGGCGCCGGGTCGGCCTGGCGCTTGATCGCGTCGGCTTTACGGTGGAAGACCGTGACCGTTCGCAGGGGCTGTATTTCGTGCGCTATGTTGATCCCGATATCGACGGCCGGAAGAAGGAAGAGGACAAGGGTATTCTGTCCAAGCTGATGTTCTGGAAAGGCAGCGCGAGTGACAAGCCGAATCAGGCGCAGTACCGGATTCACCTCAAGGCAGCGGGCGAATCCACTTCGGTACAGGTGCTGACGCGCGAAGGCGGTGTTGATAAGTCGGATACGTCAAAGCGCATTCTCGGCCTGCTGCACGAACAACTCAAGTAAGCGACGGCAAGGCAGGGCCAGGCAAACACAGGTGCGCTTCGCTTCACTCGGCAGCGGCAGCCGGGGTAACGCCTTGCTGGTCGAGGCCGGCACTACCCGCCTGCTGATCGATGCGGGATTCGGTCCGCGCGAAATATCGAGACGGCTGGAACGGATCGGCATCGCAGCGGACCAGGTCGATGCCGTGCTGGTTACGCATGAGCATTCCGATCACATCGGTGGCGTGTTTGCCTGTGCGCGGCGTTTCGGTTGGACCGTAATGCTTACTCACGGTACGCTGGCTGCATCTCGCGAGGTGGGCGACCAAGTCAAAATAACGGTCATAGACAGCCACGAATCGTTCTCGGTTGGCGATATTGGTATCCAGCCTTTTCCCGTCCCGCACGATGCGCGTGAACCGGTGCAGTTTGTGCTTGCCGATGGCGTGCGGCGGCTCGGCGTGCTCACCGACGCGGGACATGTTACCCCGCACATGGTGGACATGCTGGGCGGTTGCGGTGGCCTGGTTCTGGAGTGCAACCATGACCTGCAGATGCTGGAGCAAGGCAGCTATCCGTCGGCACTGAAACGCCGGGTTGGAGGCCTCTGGGGTCATCTTGACAATGGTGCGGCAGCCTCATTGCTGCGGCAGATTGAACGCTCAAACTTGAGCCATGTCGTGGCCGCGCATCTCTCCGCGGAAAACAACCTGCCTGCGCTTGCGCAGACAGCCCTGGCCGACGCGCTCGGATGCCAGCCGGATTGGATCGGTCTTGCGACTCAGGATGAAGGGTTTGCTTGGCGCGATCTGTGAGCCGAAAAAGCTGCAATCAGAAAACAAAAAAGCCAGCCCGAAGGCTGGCTTTTTCTTGCCCGAAGGCGGGCGAAGAATTACTTCTTCGCAGCAGCAGCAGCAGCCGGAGCGGCAGCAGCAGCAGCGGCCGGAGCGGCAGCAGCAGCGGCGGCCGGAGCAGCAACAGCAGCGGCGGCCGGAGCAGCAGCAGCGGCCGGGGCAGCAGCGCCAGCAGCGGCCGGAGCAGCAGCGGCAGCAGCCGGAGCGGCAGCAGCGTCAGCGGGCTTCGGAGCTTCAGCAGCGGGCTTCGGTGCTTCAACCTTGGGGGCTTCAGCCGGCTTCGGGGCTTCGGTCTTGCCACAAGCGGTCACAGCCAGGGCGAGGAGGGCAGCTACGAGGAGAGATTGCTTCATGTGATTTCCTTTATCGATAGAGGAGAAACTTGGATGTAAGACGGGCAAAGCAATGTCGGGTGCGACCCGACAAACGTCAAGTATAGCAATAATTCACGTCGCCGCGCAATCCGGATGACGACAAAGCGCGGAATTTTTCGTTCTCAAAGTCCGGTGGTATTGAGCCTCAGGCAGGGATGGGACAATTGCCACAATTCCTCGAAGCGCTGTCGCCAGGGATGGATGTAGGCCGGGTCGTCGAGAATGATCGCGCTACGCGGTTGATCGACATGGAAGCGGCGCACGCCGTGGCTGTCGTCCGCCAGCAGGTGGGTGTCCGCAAGATGGCGCAGGTTGTCGGGACTTTGCCTCACCTCGATGGCGTGAGAAAAGCGTGCAATTACCTGGATCAGGCGCGGCGCATTGCGCTCGAGATGAACCGGGTCGTGCAACACGATGCGGATTCGACGCAAGGCGTCCGCTTGAAGAAATCCGGCAAGCAGTTCGAGACGGATTTTCTGCCCGGGTTGAAGGGCTGCCAGGTCGCGATCGAAAATCAGTACCTCGTGTTGTGCCCGTCCCAAAATGGTATCGCAGGCCTCGCGATATTCGGCTTCGCTGTTGATCTGTTTGTAGGTGGGCTCCAAGGGACGATCCTTCTTGTCGGCAAGCGCCATGCTTTTGCCTGGGGCAGGGCGTCAGATCATGGACAGGCCATGGGTGGCGTTCTGGTGTTGAGGCGCACATTATAATCGGCTCCTTTTCGGATCGAGCCCCGGGGCTTGCCATGCCAATTGCGCAAATTGAATCGCTCGATCACGAAGGGCGCGGCGTTGCACACGTCGATGGCAAAGCTGTGTTCATCGAGGGCGCGCTGCCTGGCGAAGTGGTCGAATACGCCAGCTATCGCCGCAAGCCGAGCTACGAAAAGGCGCATGCCCTGCGCGTGCTGCGAGCGTCGAGCCAGCGAGTCGCGCCCCCTTGCCCGCATTTCGGCACCTGCGGCGGTTGCTCGATGCAGCATCTCAATCTCTCGGGTCAGACCGCCGCCAAGCAGCGCGTGCTCGAAGACGCCCTCTGGCACATCGCCAGACTCAGGCCCGAGCAATTGTTCCCCCCCATTGCGGGCACCGCATGGGGCTATCGACTGCGCGCCCGGCTTTCGGTGCGCTACGTGGCGAGCAAAGGCGGCGCACTTGTGGGCTTCCGCGAGAAGCACAGCAGCTACGTTGCGGTGATGGATTCCTGCGCCGTGCTGCCACCCCATGTGTCTGCACTGATTCCGGCGCTCAAGACCCTGGTGGAAGAGATGTCACAGCCGGATCGCATGCCGCAGATAGAGGTCGCGGTGGGCGGGGCGCGGACAGTGCTCCTGTTGCGTCACCTGGAGGCGCTGACGCCTGACGATCTGGATCGCCTGCGGCACTTTGCCGATGCGCATGGAATCATCTGGTATCTGCAGTCCAAGGGCCCCGAGACCGTCACCCTGTTTCATCCGGCAACTGCGACGTTGCCGAGCTATGAGTTGCCGGATTTCGGCCTCGACCTGCTGTTTCATCCGACCGAGTTCACGCAGGTCAACAACGGTGTCAATCGCATGCTGGTGCGCCGCGCCATGGCCCTGCTCAAACCGCATGCCGGCGAACGAATCGCCGATTTGTTCTGCGGTTTGGGAAATTTCACTCTGCCCATTGCCCGGTTGGGTGCGCACGTTCTAGGGGTCGAAGGAAGTGCTGCCCTGGTAAAGCGGGCCCAGGAAAACGCCATGCACAACGGCCTTCAAGCCCGCTGCGAGTTCGCGGTGGCCAACCTGTTCGAGGCGACCGGGGAAAGTGTTGCTGCGTTTGGGACCTTGGACAAGCTGCTGATCGACCCGCCGCGCGAAGGGGCGATTGCGCTAGTCAATGCGCTCCCGGCGGAAGGCGGTCCGCGCTGCATCGTGTACGTTTCATGCAGCCCGGCAACCCTCGCTCGCGACGCGGCCGTGCTGGTGCATGAGAAGGGATACCGCTTGCGTGGCGCAGGCATCGCCAACATGTTTCCGCATACGTCCCATCTCGAATCAATCGCCTTGTTCGAAAAATGAGCGATCGCTGATCTTGGGGACGCAAAAGAAAACGGCGACTTCTGTCGCCGTTTTCAATCCGGTCGCCGTGTCACCAGCGCCGACTTTCACACCGATGTTTTCAGTCGCGGTCGCCGGTAAAGGCCATCAGCAGATGCAACAGGCTGACAAACACGTTGTAGACGTCCAGATATACGGCCAACGTAGCCGTGATGTAGTTGTCCTCACCGCCCTGCACGATGCGGTTGATGTCGTAGAGGATGTAGGCGGAGAACAGGACCACGGCAATGGCAGAGATGGACAGCGCCAAGGCGGGAATCTGGAAGAAGATGTTCGCCACCATCGCGACCAGCAGCAGGATCACGCCGGCAAAGAGGAACTTGCCCAGATTCGAGAAGTCCCGCTTGGTAGTGGATGCCACTCCCGCCAGGGAAACGAAGATCGCCCCGGTGCCTCCGGCCGCCATGGCGATCAGCGTGCCGCCGTTGGAGAAGCCGAGCGCCACCTGCAGAATGCGCGACAGCATCAAGCCCATGAAGAAGGTAAAACCGAGTAGCAGGGCGATGCCCATGCCGCTGTTCTTGGTCCTCTCGATGCCCCACATGAAACCAAAAGCCACCCCGAGGAACAGCATGAAGGCAATGAAGGGGCTGCCGGCAAGAAACGAAAATTTCAATTGCACGCCGAGCAGGGCGCCGGCCACCGTAGGTGCCATCGACAGCGCGAGCAAGGCGTAGGTATTGCGCAGGACGCGATGTTGCCGCCCGGCAACATCCGGGGTGATGGTTTGCGGGTAGGTGTGGACGTTTTCCATGGTCTTGCGAGCCCTCCTGTGAGTTGAATCCAGATGCGTTGGACAGTCCTTGGTCGCATGAGTTCCACGGCAATCCGGGGCGGCCGACGCGAAGCGAATTATAGCCACGAAAATTCGGCGCGACGAAAAGGCCTTGTCCATTGCAGGGTCAAGGAAATGTGGTTTTGTCATGAATGCGGTTGCGCCAGTGCCAAGCCGAGTCTAAGCTGATCCCACTTGATTTCCGGGGGCGTCGTGGCTTCGCTCGATCGCATTCGCACAGAAGGATTTCGACGCTGGTATGAAAGACAGCTGATCGAATGTCACGCGTGGCTGGTGAGTTGGTTCCTTGGCCTCATCGTTCTGGTGAGCGGTCTGGAAGTGGCGGGGGCGGGCGGCGCTTCGCGCATGTCCGGTGTGCTACTGCTGATCGGTGGTCTGGTGGTCACCCTTTACAGTTGGAAGCGCTATCGCTTGCTGCTTGAAATCGCCGAACGCCTCGGCGAACAGGCTACATGCCCCGGCTGCAACACATACGGCAAGTTCAAGGTGGAGTCTTCCGGCCCCGCGCCATTGCCGGACGGGGGAGACCCGGCGCTGGAAAACCATGGCGGCGGATTCTGGTTGCGGGCTCACTGCCGCAAGTGCGGCGACGAGTGGATGCTCAAGTAGCGCGATTGACGCACACACACCGCGCGCCGGCTAGCGTTTGGCCCGGAATACTCGCGGCGAATTCGCCGCTTCAGTGATCGATATGGTGGCAATCTTCAATGGTGGTGTCTTGGCAGCAGGTCGGTCGGCATGCGCAGCGGCGGTGACCCTGGAAACATAGCCATTGGTGAGACCGGCACGATGGTTGCCGGTGTTGTAGGCAGAAAGCGCTGCTCGCAACGCATCCTGCCCGGAACCCATGCGGCGTGCCGCACCGGCATACTCGTTGGCGAGGATTCCGGCCCCCGCAGCCAGATTGGCGCAAGGATCGAACATGGCTCCTGGCGTGGTGCGCAATTTCCTCAGGTTGGCCGAATTCACCTGGGTCAGGCCCATGTCGATTGAATAGCCATTGGTGATCAGCCATTCGGACCAGGCCAGTGCCTCTGTTCTTGATTTTGGCTGGCGGGCCAGACGGTGCGAACCGTTGACGTGAATGGCAAGCGGATTGCCGCCGGATTCGACCTTGACGATCGCCATCATGGTGACCGGGGCGACCTGTGGGGCGCACTGGACAACCAGTTGCTCAAGGCCCGGCAGCATGGCGCTATTTGCCGAACAGGCGTTCCAGCAGGGAGCCGGGCTTTTGCTTCGCCAGTCCCTTGCGCAGGGACTTGTTCTTTTCCTGGAGATCGCGTGCCAACTGCACGGCTGTCATGTACTGCAACTGATGGGCGATCGACGGAGCGAGCAGGAACAGGGTGTTGAAGCGCTCCGGTGTCAGCACCGCTGCAGTCACGTGGCCTTTGGCTGTGCAGGTTTCAGGCGATGGCATGTTGTCCACCAGCGACAGCAGGCCAACGACTTCGCCATCGCGCGCCTCGCGAACGTCCTGTTCCGACTCGCCAGCGCCATTGCGGCGGGTCAACTCCACGGTGCCGGAAACAATGATGTAAAGCGCAGGCCCCTGGCTGCCCTGGGTAACGAGTTGGCGGTTTGCTTGATAGTCTTCCAGCCGCAGATTGTTGAGCAACACGTCAAGCTGCTTGTCCGGGAAGCGTTCGAAGGCCGGTAGACCGTGCAGGAAAGTGCGCAGATCGTTCATGGTCAGGCCAGCCTGGCGGCGGAAGCATTCGACTCGCGCAACCGCTCGGCCAGCAAGTCGACCAGTTGCCCGAGCAGTACGTGGGAAATGTCGGGATCGTGAATCACGAGATCCTCAAAATCCCTGGCGTGCATTTTCAGGGCGCGACAACGGGTGAGCGTGGAAACGGTCGAACTGGCCAGCATTTCCCCACTCAACACGGCAACCTCGCCAAGCCAGTCTCCTGGCTTGACATGGCCGAGTTCGAGGGTTCTCGAGCCATCCTCGACTGACGCCAGCATTTCTCCTTCAAGCACCAGATAAAGAGAATCCACAGGCATTCTGTCGCGAAAAACCTTACGTCGGGCCGGCAGGTCCACCACCGTACAGGCATTGAGGAGGCGCGCAAGATTGTCAGGTCCAAGCTCCACGCTTACGGCGGGGAAGCGGCGCTGGAATTCGGCTGCTATGTCCTTGTTCATGTGTGAGCGTAGTTCAGCCAGACCGTGGAAAGTGCATGATAGCGCAAGAACAAGAGAGGTAGAATTGCCCTTGCTCCAGATGATTGTCGCGGGGTTGTGCGCGTCAGCGGCTTCGCAATCCGACCGGTTCCTTGCGCTTGGAAAACTCCTCTCCCGTCAGTGGTTCGATCAACGAGTCGGCCACACCTCATTTTTTCTCCCTCTCGGATCGCGTCGGTCGCGTCCGCTACTTCACTTACATACTGGCAGCCCTGACGGGTTGCGGTTTGCTGCTGGTCCTGATTTATATCGCCGCGTTCCTGATGCCGGCAGGGCTGGGCAAACTGGTTTCCGTCACGAGCTACATCATGATCAAGAGCGTGATATTTCCGCTGGTGGTGTTCGTGATGAGCATCCGACGCCTGCATGATTTCGATCTCAGTGGGTGGTGGTCGTTGCTGGTGCTGATCCCGCTCGTTCCGATTGTGCTTGTATTCATTCCAGGCAAAAAGGAAGCCAATCGTTTCGGTCCTGTGCCGGCACCCAATCCGACCAGCCTGAAACTCGTCGCGATTGTTCTGCCCTGTGCGCTGGTGGGTCTCTACTATTACATGCTGGAGATCAACCCCAAAGCACGACCGGCGCAAACACCTGCAACCGACGCCAAGCCCGCACTGCGCAGTTACGAGGCGAAGTAGGAAGTCGCGCTGCGCGAGCTTTTCGCTCATCGTATCCCCCGCTACCTGCGGCCACCGGTCGCCGTGCTCGACACGATCCCGGTTTGCCGACTGCAATCGCTTTCCATGTTCATGCCGCCGTTGCGCACATCGATCAAAGGTTTGTTGTCCAGCGTGCCGGCCGTTTCCGGGAGGTCTTTGCTACGATCGCCGCCAGGCTGACCGATACATAGGGTCTGGTTGCCTACGGTGACCGATCCGGTTCCAGCCCCCGTTGAACTGGATGATCCACCTCCAGCGACGGATTCTCCGTCGGACGAACCGCCGCCCCGGCCGGTGCGGTCGCTTGAGTTGCCCCCGCTGTCCGTGCCGCCGCCGCTGGTTTTGTCCCGACCGGAGCCGCTACCGGAGCTGCTGTCATCGCCTCCGCTGGCACCGGCCCGACCAGACCCGGAATCACTGCCGTCGCCGCCACCGGAGCCGGCACCCGACCCCGAGCCACTGCCGTCGCCGCCACCGGAGCCGGCACCCGACCCCGAGCCGCTGCCGTCGCCGCCACCGGAGCCACCACCCGACCCCGAGCCGCTGCCGTCGCCGCCACCGGAGCCACCACCCG
>CAMBRI010000027.1 GCA_945870205.1 Sulfuritalea hydrogenivorans sk43H
CGTGCCGAGAGCGACTTCGTCAAGCTGATGCAGGTTTTCCAGGAGGCCGCCGCCACATGGCGCGAGGATGGCGTGCCTTTCTGGTGTCTGGTCGATATGCAAGCCGATGGCATCGCCTGGCTGCCGACGGTGGCGCAACCGGGCTGATGGCTTACAAGAGGCCGGTATCGGTGCTGGTCGTGATCCACACCCCGGCGCTCGCAGTCCTGCTGCTGGAACGCTCCCGCCACCCCGGATTCTGGCAATCGGTGACCGGCAGCCAGGAAGACGATGAAGCGCTGATCGAGACGGCACGGCGCGAGGTGGGCGAGGAAACCGGCATTGCCGCCGCCGCGAGCGATTTCATCGACTGGCAACTGACCAACCGTTACGAAATATTCGCCGAGTGGCGCGACCGCTACGCACCGGGCGTCACCCACAACACCGAGCACGTCTTCAGCCTATGCGTGCCCGAAAGCATTGGCGTGACCATCTCGCCTGACGAGCATCTGGCCTGGCGCTGGCTGCCATGGAATGAGGCTGCAGCCGCCTGCTTTTCCTGGAGCAACCGCGATGCCATTCTTGAGTTGCCGCGGCGCGTTACCTGACGAAACGACACTGATTGACGTAATCAGCCGGCAATGAAAAGCAAACGATTGCTTGACGAAAACCTCCACTTGGTTGAGTGAGGCCATGCCTGAAGCCGCTTGCCTTGCGGTCATCCGCAATACGACGAAGCGGAGATGACACGGAATGAACGGCGCCAAGGAGCGCTGAATGGGCTTGAAATTCCTGGCGGGACACACATTTAATTTGCGAGGCCTCCTTGGGCGGAGGCCACCCACCGTAAAGGAGAATGAAATGAGCAACTTGATTCGTCGTGACCCGCTTGATGACTTGTTCCGCGGCTTTTTCGTCCGTCCGGTCGACTTGGGATCGCAACCGGATGCACCTGTCGTGAAAATCGACGTGAAGGAAAAGGAAAGAAACTACCTGGTCCACGCCGAGATTCCGGGTGTCAGGAAGGATGACATCCATATCGCCATAGACGGCGCGGTGGTGTCGATCACTGCCGAGCGACGCGAAGAGAAGGACGTAAAAGAGGGCGAGCGCGTGTTGCGCACCGAGCGCTATTTCGGCAAGGTTTCGCGCAGTTTCCAGTTGGCGCAGGAAGTCGACGAGGCGCAAGTGACGGCCAAATACACCGATGGCGTACTGGAGTTGGTACTGCCGAAGAAGGCCGCGGCTCAGGCTCGTCGTATTGCGATCCAGTAGCGGAAAGCTCGCAGGGCACAGCGCGCGGCCTTGGAGGTTTCCGCGAACAGGGCAACCCGTTGCCATGAAAACGGGTTGCCTCGCCCTGATGTTCCCTCAGATCGTCGGGACGGTAACGCTTGCGGATGGTTTCGAGGTCGGTAGAATGGGCGAAGTTACCACTCGCTCTCGCTGATACCCATGACCGAAAAGCTCTCTCCCGATGCCAAGGCCGGCGTTCTGGCCGAAGCCCTGCCCTATATCAAGCGCTTCCACGGCAAGACCATCGTCGTCAAGTACGGCGGCAATGCCATGACGGACGAACATCTCAAGCAGTGTTTCGCCCGCGATGTGGTACTGCTCAAACTGGTTGGCATGAACCCGGTGGTGGTGCATGGCGGCGGCCCGCAGATCGAGAGCCTGCTCGCCCGCGTCGGCAAGAAGGGCGAGTTCGTCCAGGGCATGCGCGTGACCGATGCCGAGACCATGGATCTGGTCGAGATGGTGCTCGGCGGCCAGGTGAACAAGGAGATCGTCAACCTGATCAACCAGCATGGCGGCAAGGCCGTTGGCCTGACCGGCAAGGACGGCAATTTCATTCGCGCCAAGAAGCTGATGATGGAAAACAAGGACAATCCGGGCGATCTGATCGACATCGGCCAGGTGGGCGACATCGTCTCCATCGACCCGAGCCTGATCGCCCTGCTCGACACCGGAGACTTCATCCCGGTCATCGCGCCTATCGGTGTCGGTAGCGAGGGCGAAACCTACAACATCAATGCCGACGTCGTCGCCGGCAAGATCGCCGAGGTGCTGAAAGCCGAAAAACTCGTGCTGCTGACCAATACGCCGGGCGTGCTGGACAAGGCCGGCACGCTGATCACCGGCATCACACCCAAGCAGATCGATGACATGGTCGCCGACGGTACGCTTTCCGGCGGCATGCTGCCCAAGATCAGTTCGGCCCTGGATGCGGCCCGCAGTGGCGTGAAGGGCGTGCATATCATCGACGGTCGCGTCGAACACGCGCTGCTGCTGGAAATTCTGACCGATGAAGGCGTCGGTACCTTGATCAAATCGAAGTGACTGTTTACGCCTATTGCACACAGCGACACCCACCGCAGATGAAACACGCTAAAAGCGAATTGAAGGCCCGCCCCCCCGTCCCCCCTCACGGGAGGCTACTAATCGGCTCGCTTCGCTCGACTATATCCGGTCGTATCGAAAGAGTTGTTCCACGTTAGCCATTGAGCCCACCATGAACGAATCCCGCGCCGCCAAGGTTGGAGAGAAAAAACTCCTGATCCTGCAAACCATTGCCGAAATGCTGGAACGCCCGGCGGTGGAAAAGGTCACGACCGCCTTGCTGGCCAAGCAGTTGCAGGTTTCGGAAGCGGCGCTCTACCGCCACTTCGCCAGCAAGGCGCAGATGTACGAGGGACTGATCGAGTTCATCGAGAGCGGCGTTTTCTCGGTGATCACCCAGATCGAAGCGGCCGAAGAAGCTGGCCTCAAACAGGCTGAAGCCATCGTCGCCTCGCTGTTGCGCTTTGCGCAGAAGAATCGTGGCCTGACCCGGGTGCTGGTGGGCGATGCGCTGGTACATGAAAACCCGCGCTTGCAGGCGCGCATCAACCAGTTGCTGGACCGCATCGAGTCCACGCTGAAGCAATGCCTGAAGGTAGCCTCGGCACAGGGTGCTCTGGCCGCCGAGCATGAATTTGGCGCGCACGCCGACCTGCTGGTCTGCTACACAGTGGGCCGCTGGCAGCGCTTCGTAAAAAGTGGTTTCAAGGACGACCCGCTCGCTAACTGGCCAGCGCAGTGGCCGATTCTGGCGCGCTGAAAACGGATGCGGCCAGCGCGCCGCACGCAACATTTATTGCCGTTTCAGCAGTTCAGCCGCTTCCAGCGCAAAGTAGGTCAGGATGCCATCGCAACCGGCGCGCTTGAAGCAAAGCAGCGCTTCCATCATCACCGCGTCGTGGGCCAGCCAGCCGTTCTGTGCGGCCGCTTTCAGCATCGCATATTCGCCGCTGACCTGATAGGCATAGGTCGGCACGCCGAACTCGTCCTTCACCCGGCGCACGATGTCGAGATAGGGCATGCCGGGCTTGACCATCACCATGTCGGCGCCTTCGTCGATATCCAGCGCGACTTCGCGCAGTGCCTCGTCACTGTTGCCCGGGTCCATCTGGTAAGTGTATTTGTTGCCCTTGCCCAGATTGCCGGCCGAGCCTACCGCATCGCGGAAGGGACCGTAAAACGCGGATGCGTATTTCGCCGAATAGGCGAGGATGCGCGTATGGATAAGTTGTTCGGCATCCAGAGTGGCGCGAATGCGGCCAATCCGGCCGTCCATCATGTCCGAGGGCGCCACCACGTCGGCGCCCGCACGGGCATGGCACAGCGCCTGTTTCGCCAGGGCTTCCAGCGTCTCGTCGTTCATTACATAGGCACGCGGATCTGTCGGATCGATCAGGCCATCCTGGCCGTGACTGGTGTAGGGGTCGAGCGCGACGTCGGTGATCACACCCAGTTCAGGAAACTCCTGTTTCAGGCGCGCCACCACGGTCGGTACCAGACCTCCAGGGTTCCACGCTTCTTCCGCGCCGGGTGTCTTGCAACTTGCGTCCACCACCGGAAACAGCGCCAGCGCCGGCACACCCAGTTTCAGCGCTTTTTCAGCGACCGGCAACAGACGGTCCAGCGACATGCGCTCGACGCCGGGCATCGACGCTACCGCCTCGGTGCGGCCCGCACCTTCGAGGACAAAAACCGGATAGATGAAGTCATCCGCCGTCAGGGTGTGCTCACACATCAGGCGCCGGGAGAAATCGTCACGACGCATGCGGCGCATCCGGGTCCCGGGAAATACACCTTTTGTAATCATTGTCTTAGCCTAGAAAGTATTTTTCAGTTTGCTTGAACTTTAACGCATTCGATCTATCATAGTAGGCAGATGGCAAGGACTCTCGTCCGCGCCGTCTCCCGCTTCACCTCCCTGAGCGGGTGCCTTGAATATTTCAAGGTGTTTTGCCCTCGGCCTTCTCCCCTTTGGTCGAGGGCTTTTATTTTTGGCACAACCAAAAATAAAAGCCCGATGGGCCAATTGTATGGGCTATCCCGCCCCCCCGTTTAACGTCAAATAACCCGTTCGAAGCGACTAGTGACAGTCGAGCGAAGCGAGCCGACAAATAGCCCCGCCCTGGGGCGGGGATGGGGGTGGGGGACCTTCAATTCGCCTTTAACGTGTTTCATCATCGGCGGGTGAAATCACTGTCATGAAAGTTAGCTCCAGCGTAAGCCTACTCTGAAATGCGGAAGCATTTTCTGTAAAAGGGGGTGACTGATTGGCTGACTTCGTCAGCTTGCTGGCAGCAGCGCAACATCTAGCCAGCGTCCAATGACTTGTTCGGCTTCATCCATTCCGGTCTTTTTGAGGCTGGAAAACATCTGCACGGTTATCTGTTCGCCAAACTCGGCGAGTGCGGCGCGAGTTTCGCGCAGGGTCTTGGTCTGCTCCTGACGGGTCAGTTTGTCCGATTTGGTCAGCAGGCAGTGGATCGGACGTCCCGTGGAACCAAACCAGCCGATCATTTTCCAGTCGAGTTCTGTCAGCGGTCGGCGTGAATCCATGATCAGGACCAGCCCGACCAGATTGGAGCGGCAGGTCAGGTAATGCTCCAGCAGTCCTTGCCATTGCAGACGGACCGCAAGAGGCACCTGGGCATAGCCGTAGCCGGGCAAATCGACCAGGGCGGCACCATTTTTCATGCGAAACAGATTTATCAGCTGGGTCCGACCGGGTGTCTTGGAAACAAAGGCGAGCCGGGTGTGGCCAACCAAGGTATTGATGGCACTAGACTTTCCTGAATTCGAGCGACCGGCGAAAGCGATCTCCGCGCCATATGGCGCAGGCAGGCCGTTGGGTTGCGCTACGGATATTTCGAAGCTGGCGTGGCGGAATAGGGACATAGGGGGTAGATCAAGGACGCACGCACCGACAGGCGGGCGTGGAGAAATAGGACGAGCTGGGATAGAATATCAGGTTTACAATTTCCGAATCCGGCAGTTTCCGAGGAGTTTTTGTCCATGAAGCGTTCCCTGCTCAGTTGCCTGTTTGCCGTGCTTTGCACGATCGCCGCGTTCGGCGCCCACGCGGCCGATGCCGCAAAAGCTGCCCCCAAGGGCGATGCCGCGCGCGGCCAAGCCATCGCCAGTACCGTTTGCGGGGCCTGCCATGGACCGGATGGTAACAGCCCGCTTGCCGCAAACCCGAAACTGGCGGGGCAGCATCCCGAATACCTGCTCAAGCAGATGAAGAATTTCAAGCCCGCCGACGGCAAGCAGCCCGAGCGTGTCAACCCGATCATGAACGGCATGATCGCCGCCTATGACGAAGGGCAGATGCGCGATCTGGCGGCTTATTTTGCGGCGCAAACCCAGAAGGGCGAAACGGCCAAGAGCAGGGAGACCATCGAACTCGGCCAGAAACTCTACCGCGGCGGCGATCAGGCCAAGGGTTTGCCCGCCTGCGCGGCCTGCCACGGCCCTGCGGGCGCAGGTATTCCGGCGCAATATCCGCGCATCGGAGGCCAGTTTCCCGAATACACGGAAGCGCAGCTGAAAAGCTTCCGCGAAGGCGCACGCGCCAACGACGCAAACAAGATGATGCGGATGGTCGCAATCAAGATGACCGACGTCGAAATCAAGGCGGTCTCGGACTACATCGCGGGTCTGCGTTAAAAACGCATCGCTATAAAATACGGCCCGACCGAAGTCGGCACCGCCCCCAGGGCACGTGATTTCAACGTATGCCCGACCCAAAAACGGCTCCTGCGGGAGCCGTTTTCGTCTGCACTCCTTACCGAGCAAAAAGCTTACGCCTTGACCCGGGCGAAGAGCGCCGGAAACTCCTCTTTGATATAGGCCGCGTACTCCCTATCCTCGGTGAGGACATGGCGGATAAACCAGTCCTCGAAGAAAGCCACCAGATTCGTCCCCGAACCGGTTTTCTGCAGTTTCTCTTCCAGTTCGGCGATCTGCTCCATGATTCGAGCATGCGCCTGACGATGGTCCGCATGATCCGGATAGCGGACGATCTCCAGCATCGCCTCCTCGACGGCCAGGTGGAACTTCATGTACTCCGCCAGCTGGGAGAGGAGGAAACGCAAAATATGCCACGGGTCGCGCTTGGCCACCGAGTTCTCGAGGGCCAGCAAGTGCTCAAAAATTTGCTTGTGCTGATTGTCGATCACTTCGATGCCGATCGCCAGACTGCTGTTCCACTTCATGGTGCCTTCCTCGTTGCGACGACAAGCGCCGAACCAATCAGATAGTCCTGCTCCGCATCCAGTTCTTACAGTAAGCGACCACCGCTGACGCGAACTATACCTGCGACATCACGATGTTGTTCGACCGTGCCCAGGCCTGCTGCCGATAGCAGTTCACGCACCGCATCCGCCTGATCGTAGCCGTGCTCCAGCCATAGTTGGCCGCCCGGCGTCAGGTACTTCGGTGCGGCCGCAATGATGCGTCGGATGGCGTCAAGTCCGTCCGTACCGCTGGCAAGTGCCGGGGGCGGTTCGTAGCGCAGATCGTCCGCGGCAAGATGCGGATCGGCCTCGGCGACGTAGGGTGGATTGGTGACAATCAGGTCGAAGGTTTCGCCCCTCAAGGCGCCAAACCAGTCGCTTCGCAGCAAGCGCAGGCTTGCCTTCATTCGTTTTGCATTGGCGCCCGCCACACGCAGCGCCGCCTCGGACGCATCCACGGCACATACCTGCGCCGAGGGAATTTCCAGAGACAGCGTGATGGCAATGCAACCGCTGCCGGTGCCGAGGTCGAGAATTCTTGCACCCTCCCCTTCGGCACCGGCAGCGGCCAGGAAGGCACGGTCGCGGATGCGGACTTCTGCAAGGGCAAGATCGACCAGAATTTCGGTTTCCGGACGCGGGATCAGCACGCTAGGCGACACCATGAACTCACGCCCATAAAACTCGCGGTAACCCAACAGATACGCCACCGGCTCCCCGCCGCGCCGCCGCGCCGCCAGCGAAGCAAAACTGAGCAGCGCCGCTTCGTCGAGCAGCTCATCGTCATGCGCGATCAGCCACGCCGTCGAACGGCCCAGAACGTGCCCCAGCAGCAGGCGTGCCTCGCTCGCCGGCAGCCGGGTTCGCGCCGCCGCGAGCACCGCCGCCACGGTGCTCATTCCGCCAGTGCCGCCAGCAGCTCCGCCTGATGCTCGGCGGTCAGCGCGCCGACCAGTTCATCCAGATCACCGTCCATGATCGCGTCGATCTTGTACAAGGTGAGATTGATGCGATGGTCGGTGATCCGCCCCTGCGGGAAGTTGTAAGTGCGAATGCGCTCCGAGCGGTCGCCCGACCCGATCAGGGACTTGCGCTGGGACGCAATCTCCTTCTGCTGCTCCCGCTGCTTGGCGTCATTGATCCGCGCCGCCAGAACCGACAGTGCCTGAGCCTTGTTGCGGTGCTGCGAACGGTCGTCCTGGCATTCGACGACGATGCCGGTCGGGATGTGCGTGATACGTACCGCCGAGTCGGTCTTGTTGATGTGCTGACCGCCGGCACCCGAGGCGCGAAAGGTATCGATGCGCAGGTCGGCCGCCTTGATGTCGATATCGACCAGTTCATCCGCTTCCGGCATCACCGCGACGGTGCAGGCAGAGGTGTGAATGCGGCCCTGGGTTTCGGTCACCGGCACCCGTTGCACGCGGTGCCCGCCCGATTCGAACTTGAGTTTCGAGTAGGCGCCATTGCCTTCGATGCGGGCGATGATTTCACGGAAGCCGCCGAGATCAGATTCGCTGCGCGAAACGATCTCGACTTTCCAGCGCTGGCGTTCGGCATAGCGGCTGTACATGCGAAACAGGTCGGCGGCGAATAGCGCGGATTCGTCGCCGCCTGTACCGGCACGGATTTCCAGGAACAGATTCTTGTCGTCGTTGGGATCCGACGGCAGCAGCGCGCGCTGCAGTTCGACTTCGAGGCGGGCCATTTCCAGGCTGGCAGACTCCTGCTCGGCCTGCGCGAGCTCTTTCATTTCGGGATCGGCCAGCATCTCCGCCGCGCCGGCATGGTCGGCGCTGGCACTACGGTAGGCGTGGAAGAGCTCCACCACCGGCGTGATGTCGGCGCGCTCGCGGGTGAGCTTGCGGTAGCTGTCCATGTCGCGGGCAGCGTGTTCGCCGCCGAGCAGGCCGTCGATTTCTGCCAGACGCTCGCTCAGGCGCTCAAGTTTTTCGAGAATGCTCTTTTTCATTGTATGGATTGTCGATGGGACCGACGAGCTTCGTCGGTCATGGGCCTGCGGAAGGCGCCACGCGAGCGATGAGCTGAATGCTGTGGCGCACATCTGCCGCCAGTAACAGTTCGGTCTGCGCCGCAGCCTGGGTAATGCGCTCGTCGAACTGCAGCAGGCCGGCCTCGCCGACCTGGAGAATTTCGGCCTCGATCAGATTGCGAATGACATTGGCGAACAGCAGCTTCTCCGAGAACTCGGCGGAATTGAATTCGTAGAGCATCGCCAGCCGCTGCGCCAGCAGGTGGGTGGCGTCTTCGAGCGCAGCGCGGGTCAGCTTGCCGCTGCCATGGTGTTGCAACAGGGCCAGGGTGAGGAACTGCCGCTCCAGCGTCGGGCGAATTATTTCGCCCAGTTGCCGCAGTTCGGGGCTGGCTTCGCTGTTGGGCGGCGGCGCGCTCAGAATCTGCGTACCGGCGTCGCCACAAATCAATCCGCGTCGCAGCAGTGCCGCCTCGGCGCGATCCACCACCGCATCGAGCTCAGCCGCTTCCCATGGCAGAAACAGCTCGGCGCGCAACAGGCCATAAATGCCCCTGATCGCTTCCCTGGCACGCTGCCGGGTCAATGCCTGGTTGTGGCTGATCAGGCAGGCCAACAGCGCGGGGAGGGCCAGCAGGTGCAACACGTTATTGCGGAAATAGGCCAACAGCGCAGCCTGTTGTTCTCCGGCCTGAATCATGTCGCCCAGGGGATGCGGGTGGCACTGCACCAGATCGAGCTTACGCACATAATCGATGATCTCGCAGGCCGGCAGTCCGCATTGTACGATTGACTCGGCGTAGGGCGTTTCCGTCAGCAAATACTGGACATGCTCGATCTGCTTCTGCAGCAGCCGTACATCTGCCGCATGCTTGGGCGTCGACAGCAGGGTGACCGCCAGCAGATTCACGGGATTGACGACAGCCGCCGCATTAATGCGGCGCGCCAGTGCCGTCGCCGTTGCATCGACCGCACCCCGCAGCCATGGAGCCTGCGCGTCAACGCTCTCGTCGCGCCAGACCGGGTGATGCATATCAAGAAACTCGGCCAGGGCCAGCGGCGGGCCGAAATTGACATGCACTTTGCCAAAATTGCGTTGCAACAGGCGCGCCGCACCGAGCAGTCCGGCCAGTGATTCGGATTGCTTGGGGCGGCCCTGGAGTTCGTCGACGTAGCTGTTTCCCTCCATCAGCTTCTCATACCCGATGTACACCGGAATAAATACCAGCGGTCGGGCCCGGCTGCGCACGAAACTCTGCACGGTCATCGCCAGAATCCCGGCCTTGGGCGTCAGCATTCGTCCGCTGCGACTGCGTCCTCCCTCGATGAAATATTCGATCGGAAAACCGCGATCGATCATCAGGTGCACATACTCGAGGAACACCGCGGCGTAGAGCGGCTCACCCTTGATCTTGCGGCGCAGGAAAAACGCCCCCGAACGCCTCAGCACCAGACCGACCAGCGGCAGATTCAGGTTGGCGCCGGCAGCGATGTGGGGCACCATCAGGCCCCGATTGAAGATCAGGTAGGAGAGCAGAAGATAGTCCACATGGCTGCGATGGCAGGGCACATAAACGATGCCGTGCCCCGGTGCCACCGCGGTCACGCGTTCGAAGTTATGCACCTCGACCCCGTTGTAGACCTTGTTCCAGACCCAGGTCAGGAACAAGGAAAAAGCCCGCACCATGGAATAGCTGTAGTCCGACGCAATCTCGAGCGCGAACTCGCGCGCCGCCCGCTGCGCTGCGAAGATCGAAATTGATTTCGTCTCCGCTTCGACGGCAATTGCCTGGCGGACCGAGGGCATGTTCAGCAAGGAGTTGAGCTGGGTACGGCGATGGGAAAGATCCGGACCGAGCGCCATTTCACGCTGACGCCGGAAGTGCACCCGCAGAATCCGTCCCAGTTTGCGCAGAGCACGCGCTTCGTCAATGTTGTCGCTGAGCAGATCGCGCAGGTATATCGGCGCATTGAAGCGCACCACCGTGTGCCGTCCATGGATCAACATGGCCAGCAGTTGCCGCAGCGTGCTGACCTGCTGCCAGGTCTCGGCGAACAGGGCCTTTATTATCGAATCCTGCTTACCCGGCTCGCGGCCCCAGAGAATCGTCACCGGCACCAGTTGCACATCGAAGCTCGGGTTGGCGACCGCTGTCCTTACCAGGGACTTGAGCAATTCCGAATGCTCGTTGCGCGGATTCGGCACCAGGCGTCCGCGTTCGTTGTGCGAAAGAAAAAAGAAGGAGCGGGGTGAACTAAACGCGGCATCGCGCATGGGCCGCAAGGCCGCTGGCAGGCCCAGTTGCCGGCATTCGTGCTCGAGCACCAGAAGGTTGGAAAGATGGCGCTCATGCAGCACATAACAGATGGGCAGATCCGGCCGCAGCTTGAGCATTTCCGTTTTCTCCGGAAAGACCCGTGTCCGCGTGCCGAGGTAGAGGATGCGACGCAAGAGATCCATCGTCCAGCCGGTGAAATCGAAAAAAGCCGGCTTGCTCACGAGCGGACGGGTTTCTGCGGCGCGAAGGCGCTGGGTGCCTGATACGAGTGCACGCAGCTACTCCCCGGATTTAAGGTGATAGATGCGGGAGATGAGTGCCGAAACCTCGGCGCGCTCCGTGCCTTCCGCCTGGTTCAGGGCGTGAGTGGGGGCATGCAACAGCTTGTTGGTGAGCCCGTGCGAAAGCGCGTCGAGCACCTTCGCCGGATCGTCGCCGCGCGCCAGCAACTTGAGCGCGTGCTCCATTTCGTGGCGCCGCGCGCGTTCGGCGGCATCCCTCAGGGCGCGGATAGTCGGGACCGTCTCGCGTGACTCCATCCAGTGCAAGAAGCCTGTAACGCGGTCGGTGATGATTGCCTCGGCTTCGATCACGGCAGCCTGCCGCGACTCAAGACCGGATTCGACGATCTGACCGAGATCGTCGAGGGTGTACAGAAAAACGTCGTCCAACCGGCTCACTTCCGCTTCGATGTCGCGCGGCACCGCAAGATCGACCATCACCATCGGCCGGTGGCGGCGTGCCTTCAAGGCGCGCTCGACCAGCCCGAGGCCGATGATGGGCAGCGAACTGGCGGTGCAGGATACGACAATGTCGTACTCCGCCAGGCGCTCGCCAAGCTGGTCCAGGCGCATCGCGTCGCCGCCAAAACGCGCAGCCAGGTCGGCGCCGCGCTCCAGCGTTCGATTGGCAACGGTGAGCCGTTTCGGCTTTTGCGCGGCGAAATGCGCGGCACACAGTTCAATCATCTCGCCGGCGCCGATGAACAATATCCGCTGCGTCGCCAGGTCATCGAAAATGCGGGCGGAAAGGTGCACCGCCGCAGCGGCCATCGATACGGTGTTGGCGCCAATCGCCGTGGTCGAGCGCACTTCCTTCGCCACGGAAAATGTGCGCTGGAACAGCTTGCCCAGCAGCGTGCCCATGGTTCCGGCCTCTTCGGCGGCGCGCGCCGCCTGCTTCATCTGGCCGAGGATCTGCGGCTCGCCCAGCACCATCGAATCCAGTCCCGCGGCAACGCGGAACATGTGGCGCACGGCATCCTGCTGCGGATGCTGGTAGAGATAGGGATGAATCTTCTGTGGTGACAGCGAGTGATACTCGGCCAGCCAGTCGGCGGCACCCTGAGGATGTTCGGCCGCGCAATACAATTCGGTGCGGTTGCAGGTGGACAGAATCGCGGCTTCGCGCACGGACTTCGCCTTCAACAGATCGTGCAAAGCCTGACCCATGTGTAATGGGTCGAACGCCACCTGCTCGCGTACCGCCAGCGGGGCTGTATGGTGATTGATGCCCAGAGCGAACAACTGCACGGCGATAGGACCTTGAAACGTGACGAAAAATTCCGGCAAAGCGTATTAGAAACCGATCGGGCCCAAACAACAAGGCCAGTGCCTGTCGCCGGTCCGGCGGCACAAGCCCGAAGTGCCGATTATATTGGCGCCCGGCGGAGTTCGGGCGGGGACAGTGGCCTGGCGCCGGCGCGTTGCCGCAAGAGCGGGAACCGGATCAAACGGGTAAAATTGCGCGCTTTTGCGGCACCCACCGACAACACGCGGCAACACGCGACGCGCAACCCGTGCCGACTCTTGGAGAAATCAAGTGCAACTCGTCTGTCTCGACCTCGAAGGCGTGCTCGTTCCGGAAATCTGGATCGAGTTCTCCAAGCGCACCGGCATCCCGGAACTCTCTCGCACCACCCGCGACGAACCGGACTACGACAAGCTGATGAAGTACCGGCTGGCCTTGCTCAAGACCCACAAGCTGGGCCTGCCGGACATCCAGAAGGTGATTTCCGACATGGGACCGATGACCGGTGCCCGGGATTTTCTCGACGGCCTGCGCCGCGACTACCAGGTCATAATCCTCTCCGACACCTTTTACGAGTTCGCCATGCCACTCATGGCGCAGCTCAACATGCCGGTTCTGTTCTGTCACAAGCTCGAAACGGACGCCGCCGGCTTCGTGGTGAACTACCATTTGCGCATGCCCAACCAGAAGATGGAGTCCGTCAGGCGCTTCAAGGAACTCAACTTCAAGGTGATCGCCGGGGGCGACTCCTACAACGATACCGCCATGCTGGCCGAAGCCCACGCCGGCATCCTGTTCCATCCGCCGCAGAACGTGATCGATGAGTTTCCACAGTTTCCGGTAACCATGAACTACACGGAATTTCGCGCCGAAATCGACAAGGCATCCAAGAGAATCTGATGTCCCGCCGCCGAGCCGCCTCAAGGCGGGACAAGCCAACGAATCGGAAGCTGCGCCGCGCGCAGCTGAACCACCGTCATCCCCTTCCTTGGGAAGGGGAGCGAGGGGAAGGCCTTTAAGTGCATCGCGCGCGCTTTTACACGCTGACGGCATCCTGCCCGGACCAAGTCGGCATCATTGCGCGGGTCACCGGCTTCATCGCCGAGCACAAGGGCTGGATTCTCGAATCGAGCTTTCATGCCGATGACCTGGACGGACGCTACTTCATGCGTATCGAAGTCAAGGCCGATTCACTGCCTTTCCACCTCGCCGAATTCCGCAGCCGCTTCCAGCCCCTCGCTGACGAGCTTCAAATGGACTGGCGCATCAACGATTCGGCGGTCAGGAAGCGCGTTGTGGTGCTGGTCTCCAAGCAGGAGCATTGCCTCTACGACCTGCTGGCGCGCTGGCAGTCGAAGGAACTCGACATCGAGATCGCCTGTGTGATCTCGAATCACGATACGTTTAAGGGATTTGTCGAATGGCACGGCATCCCGTTTCATCACGTAGCGGTGGCCCCGGACAACAAGGCGGCCGCGTATGCTGAAGTTAAGCGCCTGTTCGAGGAAGTGCATGGCGACACCATGGTGCTGGCGCGCTACATGCAGATTCTCTCGCCGGAACTGTGCGCCGCCTATCCGGGCCGGATCATCAACATCCACCACAGTTTCCTGCCCTCGTTTGTCGGTGCCAAACCCTACCACCAGGCCTATACGCGTGGCGTCAAGCTGATCGGCGCCACCTGCCACTACGTCACCGAGGCGCTGGACCAGGGCCCGATCATCGAGCAGGACGTGATCCGCATCGACCACTCGGATTCGGTCGAGGACATGGTGCGCTACGGCAAGGACATCGAAAAGAATGTACTGGCGCGCGGCCTGCGCTACCACCTTGAAGACCGTGTGCTGGTCCATGGCAACAAGACCGTGGTGTTTCGTTAAGGAGTTGAAAATGAAGTTCCTGTTTTTGGTCGCCGCACTGTTCGCTGGTCATGCCTTGGCCGAAGACCAGCGCCCGTTGGCCACGTTGCCACCCGCAGCCAAGGACGCGCTACGCGAGGAAATGCTGGGCAACCTGCTGTCCATCAACGAAATCCTGACGCTGATGACGTCGGGCAAAGTCAAGGAAGCGGGGGAACTGGCCGAGAAGACGCTGGGCCAATCCGCGATGGGCAAACATCGCGACAAGCCTTTCGATGCACGCCCCGGCCCGCATATGCCGCCGGCCATGCACGGCATCGGCATGGATGGCCATCGTGCCGCCAGCGAATTCGCCAAGGCCGCGGCCAGTGGCGACAGGGAAAAGGCTTTGGCCGAGTTGCCCAAGCTGACCGGCGCCTGCGTCGCCTGCCACTATTCCTGGCGGACGCGCTAAGTCGCAGGCTTGCGCAGCAGCAACCAGAGGCCAAACAGCACCATAGGCAGGCTCAGCCACTGCCCCATGCTGACCACGTAGGACACACCGAAAATACCGTGATCGGGCTCGCGGAAATATTCGGCGACGAAACGCAATGTTCCGTAACCGATCATGAACACGCCCGATACCGCTGCCCTCGCCCGTTGGCGCGCTGAGAACAGCCACAGGGCCACGAACAGCAGCAGCCCCTCGCCCGCCGCCTGATACAGCGGTGAAGGGTGGCGCGGCAATCGGTCGACCTGCGGAAACACCATGGCCCAAGGCAAGGTGGCATCGGCCACCCGCCCCCACAGTTCACCGTTGATGAAATTGCCGATGCGCCCCGCCATTAGACCCAATGGCACCAGCGGCGCGATGAAATCGGTCACCTGAAAAAAGGTCTTGCCGGACTTGCGGGCCCACAGCGCCATCGCAACGAACACGCCGAGCATGCCGCCATGAAAGGCCATGCCGCCTTTCCATATCATGAAGATTTCCAGCGGGTGCGCAAGGTAATAGCCCGGCTCGTAGAACAGCACCTGCCCGAGCCGTCCGCCGAGGACCACGCCCAGCACACCGCAGAACAGCAGGTCGTCGACATCCTGGGCATTCATGGCATGCCAGGGTTGCGCTGCCGCTCGCTTCTTGCCGAGCCAGAGAAAGGCGACGAATCCCGCCAGGTACATAAGGCCGTACCAGCGCACGGCGAGCGGGCCGAGTTCGATGGCGATGGGATTGAATTGGGGATGAATCAACATGGTGGCCGGATTCTAACCGTCCGTCGGACGTCGGCGCCGGCGCTACGGCGATTCCGCTCGCCACATGGCTTCCGCTAGAATTACCGATCTTTCCCGGCCGTCGCGCCCATCGCAGGAGACTCCCATGCCCGCCTACCGTTCCCGCACTTCCACCCACGGCCGCAACATGGCCGGAGCACGCGCGCTTTGGCGCGCCACGGGCATGAAAGATGGCGACTTCGGCAAGCCTATTATCGCCGTGGTGAATTCCTTCACCCAATTCGTACCGGGGCACGTGCATCTCAAAGACCTCGGCCAGTTGGTGGCGCGGGAGATTGAGGCGGCGGGCGGCGTCGCCAAGGAGTTCAACACCATCGCCGTGGATGACGGCATCGCCATGGGCCACGGCGGCATGCTGTATTCGCTGCCCTCGCGCGAACTGATCGCCGACTCGGTCGAATACATGGTGAACGCCCATTGCGCCGATGCCATGGTCTGCATCTCCAACTGCGACAAGATCACCCCGGGCATGCTGATGGCCTCCTTGCGCCTCAACATCCCGACCGTGTTCGTTTCTGGCGGGCCGATGGAGGCAGGCAAGGTCAAGTGGCATGGCGAGTACCGCATGGTGGACCTGATCGACGCCATGATCGAGGCCGGCGACAGCAAGAACAGCGATGCCGACGTCGCAGCCATGGAACGCTCCGCCTGCCCCACCTGCGGCTCCTGCTCCGGGATGTTCACCGCCAACTCGATGAACTGTCTGACCGAGGCGCTCGGCCTCTCGTTGCCCGGCAATGGCTCAATGCTGGCAACGCACGCCGACCGTGAAAAGCTGTTCCTCAAGGCCGGACGTCTCATCGTCGAACTGTGCCAACGCTGGTACGAAAAGGACGACACCTCGGTGCTGCCCCGCTCGATCGCCAGCTTCGATGCATTTGAGAACGCCATCGCGCTGGACATCGCTATGGGCGGCTCGACCAATACCGTGCTGCACCTGCTGGCCGCGGCCCAGGAAGGCGAAGTAAATTTCAACCTGGCCGACATCGACCGCATGTCGCGCAAGGTGCCTTGCCTGGCCAAGGTGGCGCCGGCGACACAGAAGTACCACATGGAGGACGTGCATCGGGCGGGGGGCATCATGGCCATCCTCGGCGAGCTGGACCGCGCCGGACTGATCAACCGCGATTGCCCCACCGTGCTCTACCCGACGATGGGCGAGGCGCTCGACTGCTGCGACGTCAAGCGGAACCATGCCCCTGCCGTGCATGAGTTCTATCGTGCCGCGCCGGGCGGCGTGCCGACGCAAACGGCCTTCTCGCAGAATCGGCGCTACCCGAAGCTCGACCTCGATCGCGCCAACGGCTGCATCCACGACCTGGCCCACGCCTACTCGACCGACGGCGGCCTCGCCGTGCTCTACGGCAACATCGCGGAAAAGGGCTGCGTGGTGAAGACCGCCGGCGTCGATGATTCCAACCTCCAATTCACCGGCCGCGCCCGCGTCTGCCAGTCGCAGGAAGAAGCCGTGGAGAAAATCCTCGCCGACCAGATCGTCGCCGGCGACATCGTGATCGTGGTCTACGAAGGGCCGAAAGGCGGCCCGGGCATGCAGGAAATGCTCTATCCGACCTCGTATCTCAAATCCAAGGGCATGGGCAAGGTGTGCGCGCTGCTCACCGACGGTCGCTTCTCAGGGGGAACGTCGGGCCTTTCGATTGGCCACGCCTCACCGGAAGCCGCCGCCGGCGGCGCCATCGGTCTGGTGGAAGAAGGCGACACCATCGAGATCGACATCCCCAAGCGGACCATCCACCTCGTCATCGAAGAGTCAGTGCTGGCGGCGCGGCGTGCTGCGATGGAAGCCCGCGGCCCAGGTGAACATGGCGCCTGGAAGCCACTCAACCGGCAGCGCGAGGTCTCGACGGCGCTCAAGGTCTACGCCGCCATGACCACGTCAGCCGACACCGGCGCCGTAAGGGACATTTCACAACTCAGTTGACCTGCGTCAAATCTCCATCGGTATATTAGCAGATAATAATAGTCATATTGTCTGCTATGAAGTCCATGGAGGTGTTTCATGTCCCACCTGATCACACGAGTCGCACTGGCATTGTGCTGCGGCGTCTGGCTTGCCGCCAGCGGCCCAACACTCGCTGAGGAAGCCACGCCGGAACCCAAGCCGCTCAAGCTCACCACCACGGCCGACCACACCAAGTTCAAGCAACTGCAGAAAACCTTCAATTCGGGGCCGGAGGTAACCAAGGCCTGCTTGGAATGCCACACCGAAGCCGCCGGCCAGATCCACCGCACCAAGCACTGGAAATGGGAGTACCTGAATCCCGAGACCAAGCAGACCTTGGGCAAGAAGACCGTCGTCAATAATTTCTGCATTTCCATCGCCTCGAATTACGCCTCCTGCACCAGTTGCCACGTCGGTTACGGCTGGAAGGATGCCAGCTTCGACTTCAAGTCCGAAGAAAACGTCGATTGCCTGGCCTGCCACGACACCACCGGCAACTACAAGAAGCCGCCCGGCTTCGCCGGCAATCCGGTCGTAAAAGACACAGAATTCCCGCCCGGATCCGGCAAGATCGTCAAGGGTATCGATCTGACCAAGATCGCACAAAAGGTCGGCAAGACCAGCCGCGACACATGCGGCGCCTGCCACTTCAACGGCGGCGGCGGCGACGGCGTCAAGCACGGCGACATGGATACCTCGCTTGCGGCGCCAACCAAGGAGGTCGATGTGCACATGGACGCCGAGGGTCTCGATTTCACCTGCGGCACCTGCCATTCGGCATCCAGCCATGACGTCGCCGGCAGTCGTTATTCGCCGACGGCCCAGGACAAGGCGGGCGCGCGCGTCCGCGGCAAGGCCGACAAGGGCAACCCCGCCACCTGCGTCGCCTGCCACGGCAACGGCCCGCACAAGAAAGAGGCACGCTTGAACCAGCACGCGACCAAAATCGCCTGCCAGACCTGCCATATCCCGACCTATGCCCGCGGCGGCGTCGCCACCAAACTGACCTGGGACTGGTCCACCGCCGGCAAGCGCGACAAGGATGGCAAACACATCACGCTCAAGGACGCCAAGGGCCGCATCACCTACGAATCGCGCAAGGGCGACTTCACACTGGCCGAGAACGTCAAGCCCGAATATGTCTGGTTCAACGGCCGTGTGGATTACACCCTGGTCACCGACAAGATCGAGAAGTCCGAGCAGCGCACGCAAATCAACAAGTTGGGAGGCAGCGCGAGCGACGGCAAGTCGATGATCTGGCCGATGAAGGTGTTCCGCGGCTCGCAACCCTACGACCCGGTCAACAAGACCCTGGTTACGCCGCACACCGCCGGCAACGACGACACCGGCTACTGGAAGAACCTGGATTGGGACAAGGCCATCACCGTTGGCATGAAGGATTCCGGACATCCCTACTCGGGCAAGATGGAATTCCTCAAGACCGAGATGTCCTGGCCCATCACCCACATGGTCGCACCCAAGGAAAAAGCCCTGGGCTGCGTCGAATGCCACAGCAAGGACGGCCGGCTGGCCGGAATCCAGGGCATCTACATTCCCGTCCGTGACAACAACAGACTGGTCGACACTGCCGGCTGGGCCATCGTCTTCCTGACCCTGCTCGGCGTGTTTGGCCACGGCGCCCTGCGCATCGTCACCAGTCGCAAGCATTGAGGAGTATCAAAAATGTCTGAACGTATCTATGTCTTCAAGCTCTTCGAGCGCTTCTGGCACTGGTCACAGGCCGGCCTGATAATTTTCCTGATGCTGACCGCCTTCGACATCCACGGCACTTACACCATCTTCGGCTTCGAGAAGGCGGTGGCCTACCACACCATTGCCGCATGGACGCTGATCGGTCTGTGGGTGTTCGCGATCTTCTGGCACTTCACCACCGGCGAATGGAAGCAGTACATCCCGACCACCGAGAAAGTCGTCGCGATGGCACAGTACTACCTGTTCGGCATTTTCAAGAACGCGCCGCACCCCTTCCGCCTGACACAGCTACGCAAACACAATCCTCTGCAGCGCCTGGCCTACCTGTTCATCCTGGTCTGCGTCGGCCCGCTGCTCTGGATTACTGGCGGCCTCTACCTGTTCTATGACAAGTGGGCTGCCTGGGGCCTGGGCAACCTGCCGCTGGAATGGGTCGCCACCGGACATACGGTAGGAGCGTTCATGATGCTGGCCTTCCTCATCGCCCACGTTTACCTGACCACCGCCGGACATACGCCCACCGCCCACATCAAGGCAATGATCACGGGCTGGGAAGAAGTCGATTGATCAAAGAAATTTGGATGTCTATACAAGGCCTGCATAGAGGTTTCCGCGGCCTTCAATACAATCCAGCAATCCGAATCCATCAAGGAGCATGACCATGAAATTCACCAAGACCCTCGCCGCCGGCGCCATCCTTTCTGTTCTCGCCTCTTCGGCCTTTGCCTACGACGCCGACTGGAAGCGCGGCCGCGTCTACTACCGCAGCGTATGCACTTCGTGCCACGCCGTAGCGCCGAGCGGCTCGATCAATCCAAGCACCAAAACCAAGGCCGAATGGGCAGCCTACCTGAAGGCCGACAAGCACAACAAGGGCAAGGACACTGTCAAGCAGTACGTCAGCAAGGCCTATCGCGCCAGCATCAAGTCAGGCAACAAGGCCGCCGAGAAGTTCGCCGACACCCCCGACCAGGAACTGATGGATGACATAAGCGCCTTCCTGATCAAGGGCGCCAAGGATGGCGATGCACCGGCCACCTGCAGTTGACAAAGGCTAACCGGCGGCGCGCACCGGATTGACGACGGTGGCGATCCGGCCATCAAAAGGCAAACATCATGAGCACATCAGACAAGCAAACCAATCCGGAAATCAGACCCTTCTGGCCGCCTCTGGTTGCAGGCATCGCGCTCGGCCTGGTCTTGTTGCTGACCTTCGTTCTGTCCGGGCACGGATTGGGAGCCAGTGGAGCGGCTACCGACCTGGTCGCAGGAGTGGGGCTGCAAGTGGCGCCGGAAGCGACCAAAGCGAACGGCTATCTCGGGCCGATGGTGGCTGACGGCAGCCCGCTGGGCTCATGGTTGAGCTGGGAAATCGTCGGTGTCGCCATCGGTGCACTGGCGGCGGCTTTCATGGCGGGTCGGTTTCGCGTGCAGCTGGACGGTTCATGCAGCGTCGGTACCTCGAAGCGCCTGATCACTACCCTGGCCGGCGGCTTTCTCTCCGGCTTTGGCGCCCGCATCGCGGGCGGCTGCACCAGCAGCATGGGGCTGTCGGGCGCGGCGGCACTCGGCGTCTCGGCTTTCGTCTTCCTGGCATTGTTTTTCGCCACCGGGTTGATCGTCAGCCGCCTGGTCAAAGGAATCTGACATGTTCCCACTTAATGATAATGGCATGGTGTCTGGCCTGCTCTGCGGCGTCCTGTTCGGCTACGTGCTTGAGAATGCCGGATTCGGCAGCCCGGTCAAACTGAGCGCCCAGTTCAAGCTCACCGACTGGGCGGTATTCAAGGTCATGTTCACCGCCATCGTGGTGGCGGCGGTCGGCTTGTGGCTGATGAGGCTCGGGGGGCTGCTGAAGCCCGACTCGATCGCCGTGCCGCAGGCAGCGCTGATGGCGGCGGCCGTGGGTGGCGCGCTGGTGGGAGCTGGGTTTGCGGTGGGTGGCTACTGTCCGGGCACGTCGGTGGCAGGCCTGTTCTCCGGTCGCCTCGACGCCCTGGTGTTCGTTGTCGGCGTGGTGCTCGGCACGATAGGGTTTGCGGCTTTTTACGGGGCAGCACTCAAGTCCCTGAAGGCCGCCTGGCTGATCGCGGAAGGCGACACCTTTACCGACGCTTATGCCATACCGGAACCCGTCATGCTGGGCATTCTCGGGTTTGCGCTGATTGCAGTGTTCTATTTCGGGTCATGGTTCGAGCGTCGGGGAACCGGTACGGTCACCGCCCAGCAAGCCCTGGAGGGCGCCCGCTAGATGGCAGGTGCAAAGCAGTGATGAGCAACGATAGCGATTCCGGCTGGCGGGCCGGCTTCAGGGCCGACTACCGGACGATTTTCGTCGAGGAATGGTCCCCGTTCGTCGGGGCCATGCTGCTGATGCTGACCATCATCGGCCTGATGCTCTCCGGCCTGGTCTGGGGCGTGTTCGGCGGCGTCAAGTTCTGGGGCGACTGGTTCAACAACCTGATCGGCCTCGGGCCCATGCTCGGCCTGCCGCAGCAAACCGAAGGCTTCCTGATGCACCGCATGTCGTTGATGAACATCATGCTGGTGGTCGGCGCCTTTTCCGCCGCACTGCTTTCAAGGCAGTTCAGCCCCAACCGGCCGCCACCCCTCGAATATATCTGGGCCGCGCTCGGCGGCAGCATGCTCGGAATCGGCGCGGCACTGGCAGGCGGCTGCACCACGGGCGGCTTCTTCAACCCGGTGCTGCACTCCTCCCCCGCCGGCTGGGCGATGTGGCTGGGCCTTCTGGCCGGTGCCGCGATCGGCCTCAAGCTCCTGTTGTGGACCCTCGACAACATCGAGTGGGGCATGCGAGCGCCGGCGGCGCTGGACATCCCCGCGAGCGTCACGCAGCGCTACCCCTGGCTGGGTTTGGCCGTCATCGCCGGCGTCTTGCTCTGGGCCACGCAGTGGTACGGCTCGGCCGACGAGAAGCTCGCGGCGCGCGCCGTGATCGTCGTCGCCGGCTTCGCCATCGGTTTCATCATGCACCGCTCGCGCCTGTGTTTCGCACGCGCTTTCCGCGAGCCTTTCATGACGGCTGAGGGCGACATGACAAAGGCGGTGATCCTGGCGCTGGCCATCGGCATTCCAATCGCCGCGCTGCTGTTCGAGAAGAAAGTCATCGATCCCTACCTGGCCATCCCGGCAACGTTCTGGATCGGCTCGCTGGTCGGCGGCCTGATTTTCGGCATCGGCATGGTCTTCGCCGGCGGTTGCGCCTCGGGTTCGCTGTGGCGCATGGGCGAAGGCCACCTCAAGCTGTGGGTGACGATGTTCTTCTTCTCCTGGATGGGATCGATCGCCAGCGCCGTGTTCAAAAAACTCAATCTGACCGCAATCGACGAATCCAATGTCGAAACTTACGAAATGACGCGGGTCGGCTTTCAGGCCTACCTGCCCGAAATGTGGGGCAGCTGGGGCTGGGCCCTGGCCGTCGGCGGCGGTCTGCTGCTGCTGTGGTACGCGCTGGTGCGCTACAACGAGTCCACCGAAAAATTCACACTTCTCTAAGGAGGCAACAATGAAAACCCAACGACTCAAGCTCTTTCTCGCGGTATGCACCGCTCTGGTCGTAGTACCCATGACCTACCCGGTGCAGACCTACGCCGCCGACGCCGCCGTCATCCAACCCAAGGACGGCTGGTACAACAAGGCGCTGGTCGATTTCGACTTCGTCAAGCAGAACGTCAGCATTCCGCCGAAGAAGGGCGTCGTGATCATCGACTCGCGCCCCGCGGCTCGCCAGTACGACCCCGGCCACATCCCCGGCGCGATCAACATTCCCGACAGCCAATTCGACAAGCTGGTCGACAAGTTGCCGGCCGACAAGGCCACCCTGCTGCTGTTCTACTGCGGCGGGCTGGAATGCATGCTGAGCCACAACTCGGCGTTCAAGGCCGAGAAGCTCGGCTACACCAACATCAAGGTCTACCCGGCCGGTTCGCCGGAATGGAAGGCCAAGGGCGCGCAGATGTCAGTATCCGCGGCCTACCTCAAGAAGCTGGCCGAGGACAAGGCGCCCTATGTGCTGATCGACGCGCGGCCCAAGCGCGTCGCCGACAAGGGCATGATCCCGACCGCGATCAACATCTCCGACAGCGAGTTCGACAAGAACGTCGACAAGCTGCCCGCTGACAAGGCCACACCGCTGATCTTCTACTGCGGCGGCCTCGAGTGCGTGCTCTCCGACAACTCGGCGGAAAAGGCCAGGAAGCTCGGCTACACCAACGTCCTGACCTACCCGCCCGGCTATCCGGAATGGGAAAAGATGCACGGCGCACCGGCCGCCGCAGGCGCCCCTGCAGGTGCAGCAGCAAGCCCGGCAGCAAGCTCGGCAGCGCTCGTCCCCGGCAAGGAAAAGGGCTCGGTGACTGTCGATTCCTTCCAGGCCGTGTGGAAGGCCAACCCCGGTTCGGTGATGCTGGTCGATGTGCGTGATCCGAAGGAAGTCGCCTCCGGCATGATCAAGGGCTCGGTCAACATCCCGATGAACGACCTGGAAAAGAAGATCGCCACGCTGCCGACCGACAAACCGGTGGTTTTCGTCTGCGGCACCGGCGCCCGCTCCGGCGAGGCCTACGACACCGTCAAGCTGCTGGGCGGCAAGGTACAGGCCTCCTTCCTCGATGCCGACGTCAAGTTCAATGCGGACGGCACCTACACCATGGCGGCGAAGAAGTAGTCGCACAATCAACACCGGACGGCATGGTGCCGTCCGGCACCCCGCAGCAAATCACCGGAGAACAACAATGCATAAACTTTCCTTCGCCCTCGCGCTGGGTCTTGCCAGCGCCCTGCCGGTCCATGCCCAAAGCCCGGCAGAGCTTTTCGTCAGCATCAATTCTGGCGTCACCCAGACCCAGGGCGTCGCCATGGTCCTCGCCAGCCAGGCGCTGGCACAGAAGGCTGCGGTGCGCGTGCTTTTGTGCAGCGACGGTGGCCAACTGGCCGTAAAGGACAAGGACTCGGCAACACTCAAGCCGATGAACAAGTCGCCCAAGGAATTGTTGCAAGGCCTGATGAAGTCCGGCGCCAAAGTCGAGGTCTGTGCCCTGTTCCTGCCGAACGCCGATCTCAAGCCGACCGACCTGATCGAAGGCATCGGCGTCGCCAAGCCCGCCGACGTGGCGGCCTACCTGCTGCAAGCCAATGTGAAATCCCTGAGTTATTGAGGGCCATCCATTGCGGTCGCCGCGTCGGGTAGGATATCCGCCGTGACGACCGAAACCAGCCCGACGACTGAGTTCCAGCGCCTCTACACCGGTCGCGTGTGGTCCGTGATGCAATGGGATCAACTTACGGCGCTCTGGCAACGGATCGACCCCGCCGCAGGCTGGTATCTCGTCGCGGTCGGCGTCTCGCCAGCACCGACTCTTGTTGCTGATGCCGCCAGCGTCAGCGCCTTCATCAAACGCATCGACGCCCTGTTGCGAGCCGACCACCACGAGTCCTACTGCGGCATCGTCTATGCCGACGACCTCGAAAACCCCTCGCTGATCAAGATCTACGACCCGAACAACCTCGGCTCGTCCTGCGGCTCCTCGAAAAACCCTCCTCCGCCGGGCTGGATCATGAGCCGCACAGCCCCCGAAGAAATCGTTTCTCTCCGCCCTGCACCGGCAAACCGGAAACGCTGGTGGCAGGGTCTGCTCGGAGATAGCTAGGGCGTTCCCGCCCGTATTCCCGGTTTTAGTCCGCCCACGCCTAGGGCATAGTGCCAGCCATTGGCAACACGGACAAAGACCATGCCCGATCGCACCTCACTCAAGTTCCTGGTGGTCGACGACTTTTCGACCATGCGCCGCATCGTGCGCAACCTGCTGAAGGAACTCGGCTTCACCAATGTCGAGGAGGCGGAAGACGGCGCCGTGGCGCTGACCAAACTGCGTGAAGGCGGTTTCGAGTTCGTCGTATCCGACTGGAACATGCCCAACATGGACGGACTCACGCTGCTACAGAATGTGCGCGCCGACGCGCAGCTGAAAAGCTTGCCATTCCTGATGATCACCGCCGAGGCCAAGAAGGAAAACACTGCAGCGGCGGTGCAGGCCGGAGCTTCGAGCACGATCGCCAAGCCCTTCACGGCCGCCACGCTCCAGGAAAAACTGGACAAGATCTTCGCAAAGATGGGGATCTGACCGGGCCCAGGGATTGCTTTAGCGTGAAACAACTCGTTCGAAGTGGCTGGTGATAGTCGAGCGAAGCGAGCCGACTGGTAGCCCCGCCCCGGGGCGGGGATGGGGGTGGGGGGCTTCAATTTGTCGTTCGCGTGTTTCGTCTTCTGCGGGTGGGGCTCGGTGCCATGCGCGTTAGGTCGTCTTCGCCGCTTTGTATTCGATCAGTTGCCGCCGGCGTCCAGTTCGCGCGTCGAAGAAGTAGCCGACCTGCCCGGCAAGAATTGGAATTTGCTGCAAGTGCGAGTGCAACGCATAGAGCAAGCGCGTTGCCGGGCTCCCGGTCTTCCAGGCACAGCGCCTGATGGTTCGGCCGAGCAAGGCGAGGCCGGCGCTGGCCAGAGCGACGAACAACCATGGCCAGAAGGCAGATGCCGCCAGCAGCAACGGTGCGACAAGCAGCGCGCTGCCGTGGATCAGATTGCGACGCGCGTCCGCCCGCCAGAGCGGGTCCTCGCTGTCGCGGAAACGCGCCGCCACTTCGGCGTAGGCATGTCCGGCGCGATAGGCCCGCTTCCAGTAAGCGGGAAACCGGGTGACAGCGAGGTCGTGCAGGGTCATCGGTGCATCGATGTGCAGGATCGAATGTCCCTGCGCCCGTATGCGACGGCAAAGTTCCGGCTCCTCGCCGGCGATCAGGCTGGCATCGAAGCCGCCGACCTGTTCCAGCACATCACGCCGCATCAGCGCGTCGCCTCCGCAGAATTCACTAGGCCCGGCGGGGTAGATCCAGTCGAGGTCCAGCGCGCGGACATAGATCGACTGCTCCGGGTGCGCTTCGCGGCGATGGCCCCAGACCACGGCCACCGCCGGGTCGCGCATCGCTTCCAGCGCACGGCACACGAACAGCGGATGCAGTTGGGTGTCGCCATCGAGGAAGAGGACAAAGTCGGCGCTGGCAGCACGCCACCCGGCGTTGCGCCCAAGCGCTGCGGACGGGCGCTGCGGACGGACCTCGATGACCCGGGCGCCCAATGCGGCGGCACGCTGCGGGCTGCCGTCGGTCGAGGCGGAATCGACATATATGGTTTCCACGGCAAAACCTTCGGTCTCCATGGCGGCGATGGATTCCAGGCAGCGCACAAGGCGCTCGCCTTCATTGCGGCCGATGACGACGACCGAAACCAGGGGCAGGCGGGCGGCGCGGTCACTAACTGAGTGGGCGGTATTCATGCGGAGATCCTTGCGTGGTTGGCGTCTTGCGTCGGGTTCATGTGGCAAAGCGGCCGGCCAGCCGGATGCGATCGGCTTCCGGCACGACGGACAACAGATCGGCGATAAAGCGGTCGTGCGCGGCATAGGCCGCCTCGACCGATTCGTCGATGGAAGAAACGCGCACCAGCATGCCGTCCGGGACGCGGCCTGACAGTACCTGGCGCAGTTGGGCCAGCTTGCGCGCCAGGCCGGGCAGCGTGGCCTCATCGCCCACCGTCAGCCAGTAGCTGACCGGCTCGCGGCGGCCGGGGCGATGTGTCAGCAGGCGACGGATCGGGAGCGCGCCGTAAGGAGTTGCGAGTTGCCTGTCACTCGCCGCAGCGACGACGAAGCCCTGTGCCTGGTAGCAGTATTCGGGGCGATGCGCCTGCAGCCGGTCGCCGAGCTGACGATCGCCGTAGGCGATCGAGAGCATGATCCGGCGGTTGTCGCCATCGACGTAGATGCGCTCCAGGGTCCGGGCATAGGCACCGGCGGCCTTGGTTGCGGCAACGGCGCTGACCGGAAGCATGGCTGCCGTGGCGTCAAGTCGCCAGCCGGCGAATCGGGTCGGCACCAAGCGCGCAAGATCGCCTTCCTGCCCGGTCGGGCTCGATTCGGCGCCGTGGCGCAGGACGTTGGCCAGCACCGCCGCGGCCAACAGGGCCGCGGCGACAAACCAGGCACGACGCAGCAGGTGCTTGCCGGACGCAGCGCTCATGTGTGCGCCCCTGCCGCCGAGCGCCGCGCCAGTGCCAGCAATGCGCCATCCACTGCAAACAGCAGCGCCAGGGCGACGAGAAAGACCAGTACGCCCATCGCCTCATGGATCTGCCGGCCGAGGGCATCGCCGCCATGGTAGGTAACGAGGATCAGCAGCACGACGCGCAGCAGGTTTGCCGCCAGCGCAACGGGCAGGATGGCGGCGAGCAGCAGTGCGGCATGCGCGCCGCGATATCCGTCAGCCTGTCTGCCGCCAGTCCCGGCGATTTTCGCCTCATCGCGGCGAGTCGTTAGATGCACATAGAGCAGCCCCAGTGCGGCGAGGGAGAACAGGGAATGGAGGCCGGAACAGGCATCCGCCATCAGCAACTGGTACTGGCCGACGACGATGACGACGCCGCTGCGCGCCGCCGGATAGCCCAGGG
>CAMBRI010000028.1 GCA_945870205.1 Sulfuritalea hydrogenivorans sk43H
CCCGGTTTGTCCTTTGAGGTGAGGCAAAAACTCGCCCAAAATCGGCCGCAGACCCTGGGTCAGGCATCGCGCCTGCAAGGCGTTACGCCGGCGGCGATTTCCCTGTTGCTGGTGCACCTCAAGCGGCGCAAGGCAGCATGAGTCTGGACCAGCAGTTACGGGACGGCCTCGCCGCGATGGGCCTGCCTCTGTCGGCGGAAATACAGACCAGGCTGCTCGCCTACCTCGCCTTGCTGAAGAAATGGAACGCGACCTACAACCTTACGGCAATCCGCGAGGAGAGCCAGATGCTTACCCAGCACCTGCTTGATTCGCTGTCGGTTTTTCCCGTGCTGCAGGAGTCCGCGCTCGCTGGAAAACGCTGGGCCGATGTCGGCAGTGGTGCCGGCTTGCCCGGAATCCCGCTGGCGATGGCCCAACCGGAACTCGACATGAGTTTGATAGAGACGGTGGAAAAGAAATCCGCGTTCCAGCGCCAGGCCAAGATTCAACTGGGCTTGTCGAATGTCAGCGTAGTTAACAGCCGCGTTGAAGCATTGCCCGGCGGCCAGTTCGATGCCGTGATTTCCCGTGCCTTCGCCGATCTGGCTGAGTTCATTGGGCTGGCGGGCCATTTGTTGAAGCAGGGCGGACGACTTTACGCCATGAAGGGACAGCTGCCCGAGGACGAAATCAGTCGTGTGCCGCCCGGCTGGGTGGTAGTCGATTGCACCAGGCTGAGCGTCCCGGGAATGGACGCGCAGCGCCATCTGCTTGTTATTGAGAGACCTTGACGATGCACATTTTTGCCATAGCCAATCAGAAGGGCGGGGTGGGCAAGACCACCACTGCGGTTAATTTGGCCGCAGCACTGGCGGCCAACGGCCAGCGCACCCTGCTGGTGGACCTCGATCCCCAGGGCAATGCGACCATGGGTTGCGGGGTGGACAAGCGCAGCCTCAAATCCTCCGTTTATCAGGTGTTGCTGCAAATGGCGACCCTGGCTGAGGCGCGAGTGATCTCGCCCACCGGGAAATTCGACGTATTGCCGGCGAATCGAGATCTGGCCGGCGCAGAAGTCGAGCTGGTAGATCTCGAACGGCGCGAGATGCGCCTCAAGGCTGCCCTCGCGGCGCACCAGGCCGATTATGACTTCGTTCTGATCGACTGCCCGCCGTCGCTGTCGATGCTTACCCTGAACGGCCTGTGCGCTGCGCATGGTGTCATCATTCCTATGCAGTGCGAATATTACGCACTGGAAGGTCTGTCGGACCTGGTGAACACCATCAAGAAGGTCCATGCCAATCTCAATCGAGAACTCAAGATCATCGGTTTGCTGCGGGTCATGTACGACCCGCGCAATACCTTGTCTACTCAGGTTTCGGCGCAGTTGGAGCAACATTTCGGTGACAAGGTGTTCAAGACGCTGGTGCCGCGCAACGTGCGCCTGGCCGAAGCGCCGAGTTACGGTGTGCCCGGCGTGCTTTTCGACAAGGCAGCCAAGGGCGCCCAAGCCTATATGGCCTTTGCCCTTGAAATGATCGATCGTGTCAATTCCTGGAAGGAAAGCAACTTGTGAATCCACCGAAACAAAAAGGTCTCGGGCGCGGTCTGGACGCCCTGTTGGCAGCCAACAATACTCCCGAGAGCCAGCGCCAGGAGATGCTTTCCGTAGGCGTCCTGCAACCAGGCAAATATCAGCCGCGCACCCGCATGGACCCGGGTTCGCTCGAGGAGTTGGCGGCGTCAATCAAGGCTCAGGGTTTGATCCAGCCGATTTCCGTGCGTCCGGTAAGCAGCGGTCGCTACGAGATCATTGCGGGCGAACGCCGCTGGCGCGCTGCTCAAATAGCCGGATTGCCAGAAGTACCCGTGCTTATCCGCGACATCCCTGATGATGCCGCGCTGGCCATGTCCCTGATCGAAAACATTCAGCGTGAAGATCTTAATCCGCTCGAGGAAGCGGCGGGTATTCAGCGTTTGATCGACGAGTTTCAGATGACACACCAGCAGGCCGCTGATGCTGTCGGCCGTTCGCGCTCAGCCGCGTCGAACCTGCTGCGTTTGCTGCAGTTGGCCAAACCGGCACAGGACATGCTGATGGCCGGCGACATCGAAATGGGTCATGCCAGGGCGCTGTTGCCGCTTTCCAAGAGCGAGCAGGGACGCATGGCCGCCCTGATCGTCGACAAAGGTTCCTCGGTGCGCGAAACCGAAAGACTCGTCGCCCGGGAGTTGAACCCGCCGGTAAAAAAAGGCCAAGACAAAAAGCCCGATCGGGACCTTCAGCGTCTCGAAGAAGAGTTGTCGGATCGGCTCGGTGCTACGGTCAAGATCAGTGCAAATCGCAAGGGCAGCGGTAGCCTATCGATCCGCTTCGGCAGCCTTGATCAGCTCGACGGCCTATTGGCTCGACTCGACTAAGCAGAAGCGAAAACATTGTCATGGACGGATATATTCATATTAATTCATCGTGTTACATAAATTCCACGAGGATGAGCCTGACTCCAAATGGCGCGCTGCAACATAAAAGATTTGACAACCAATGATCAATGCCCTATATTCGCGGGCTTTTGGAAGCGGCCTGGTCTACTAGATGTTTAGGGCTGTATTTCATCAAGGCGTTGCAACACTGATCGTTGCCGGAATCGCGTGGTTCTGGGTCGGATTGGATGGCGCGCTGTCTGCAGCATTGGGTGGCGCAGCAATCGCAATACCGAACCTCTTTTTCGCCCTCAGTCTTTGGGCGGCAGCGCGCAGCGGCAGGGCTTCGGTTGGAAGGTTTTTTGTAGGTGAGTTCATCAAGGTCACGGCAACGCTGGCGTTGCTCGTGGTGGTTGCGGGGGCGTATCGGGACTTGCACTGGTTGGCATTGCTGGCCGGCATGTTCGTTGCGCTGAAAGCGAATCTGTTTGTGATATTGATTAAGGCCTGAAGCCCATGGCAGCCGAGCACGCTCCAAACGCATCGGAATACATCGTTCACCACCTCACGCACCTGAATAGCCTGGGTCATAAACAGGCTGCGCTGGTGGACTGGTCGGTATTTCATCTCGATACCCTGTTCTGGTCCGTTTCGCTCGGCCTCCTGGCGGTCCTGATCCTGGCGCGCGCTGCCGCAAAAGCGACCTCGGGCGTGCCGGGCCGCTTCCAGGCTGCCGTCGAAATCCTGGTGGAGATGGTTGAATCCCAATCGAAATCCATTGTGCATGGTGACCGCACGTTCATCGCACCTGTGGCCCTGACCGTGTTCGTGTGGATCTTCTTCATGAACGCAATGGATCTGTTGCCGCTTGATCTTCTACCCAAGCTGTGGGGCGGCGTCTATGCCGCTGCGGGCCACGATGCCTCTCATGCCTATTTGCGTATCGTCCCAACCGCGGATCTGAATGCCACGCTGGGCATGTCGCTCGGCGTATTGCTGCTCTGCATTTACTACAGCATCAAGATCAAAGGCATCGGTGGCTGGGTTCATGAATTATTTACCGCGCCCTTCGGCGCCCACCCGATTCTTTGGCCGATCAATTTTGCAATGCAGATGATCGAGTTTGTCGCCAAGACTGTGTCGCACGGGATGCGACTGTTCGGCAACATGTACGCGGGCGAACTGATCTTCATGCTGATTGCCTTGATGGGCGCTGCCTGGGCGGGAACCGCGTCCGGTGCTTTGCTGTGGGTGGGTGGCGTCGTCGCCGGTACCATCTGGGCCATTTTCCACATCCTGATCATCACTTTGCAGGCTTTTATCTTCATGATGCTGACGCTGGTATATATCGGCCAGGCGCACGAAACCCATTAATTCACCGCATCAATCTTTACCACCTCAAATCTGTTACTAAAGGAGTCGTCATGCATCAACTCGTTGGTTTTGTTGCTCTTGCCGCCGGTCTTATCATCGGTCTTGGTGCTGCTGGCGCATGTATCGGCATCGGCATCATGGGTAGCCGCTTCTTGGAAGCTTCCGCGCGTCAGCCGGAACTGATGAACACGCTACAAACCAAAATGTTCCTTCTGGTAGGTTTGATCGACGCGGCCTTCATTATCGGTACTGGTATTGCCCTGTGGTATACCACCGCCAACCCGTTCCTATCCAGCCTGCCCAAGTAATCGTCTTCCCTAACGCTTAAGGAGCGATTACCGTGAATCTGAACGCAACGCTGTTTGCCCAGCTGGTTGTGTTCCTCATTTTGGCGTGGTTCACGATGAAATTCGTGTGGCCGCCCATAATGAAGGCACTCGATGAGCGCGCGGGCAAGATAGCTGACGGCTTGGCCGCTGCAGACAAGGCCAAGGCCGATCTGGCTCATGCGGAAAAGAAGGCCTCCGACGAACTACGCAAAGCGCGTGAGTCGGCAGCCGAATTCCGCAGTGGCGCAGAACGACAAGTGGCCCAGCTGATCGAAGATGCGCGTACCGAAGGTGCCCGTATTGTCAATGCCGCCCGCGAGGCGGCCGAGGCTGAGGCTGGTGTTGCTTCGCAGCGCGCCAAGGAGGCTCTGCGCGAGCATGTAGCCATTCTGGCTGTGGCCGGTGCCGAGCGGATCCTGCGCAAGGAAATCAACGCCCAGGCCCACGCCGAGCTGCTGACGCAACTCAAGTCGGAGCTGTAAGCTGCCATGGCCGAAAACGTCACCCTTGCGCGCCCCTATGCCGAGGCCGCGTTCCAGCTGGCCAAGAGCGGAAATGCGCTGGCTGCCTGGTCGGATGTGCTCTCGAGGCTTTCCGCCGTTGCGGCTCGTCCCGAAATGGAAGAGTGCATCGGCAACCCGCGCCTGAACCCTGTCCAGCTGGCCCAACTCTGCCTTGACGTGGCAGCGTCAGACGCCAAGTCGGCTTTGTCGGCCGATCAGCAGAACTTTGTCCGCGTCCTTGCTGACAACGACCGTCTCATCGTCCTGCCTGAGATCAGCGAACTTTTCAATGAGCTCAAGCATGGTCATGAGGGCGTCAAGGATGCTGAAATTACATCAGCATTCGCCCTCGATGATGCGACACTGAAAACCCTTGTAGCTGACCTCGAACGCAAGTTCGGGTGCAAGATCCAGGCGACCGTCAAGGTCGATGCCGGACTTATTGGCGGTGTGCGTATTGCCGTCGGCGATGAAGTGATTGACGCATCGGTCCGCGGCAAGCTTGCTGCAATGGCCATCGCGCTAAAGAACTAGGAGCAATTCGATGAACCTCAATCCATCCGAAATCAGTGACCTGATCAAAAGCCGGATCCAGAACATGCAGTTGGCTGCCACGGCCCGTAACGAGGGTACCGTGGTTTCGGTGACTGACGGCATTTGCCGCATTCATGGTCTGACCGACGTGATGCAGGGCGAAATGCTGGAGTTCCCCGGTAACACTTTCGGTCTCGCCTTGAACCTCGAGCGCGACTCCGTCGGCGCCGTGGTCCTGGGTGACTACGAACATATTTCCGAAGGCGACACCGTCAAGTGTACGGGTCGTATTCTCGAAGTGCCGGTCGGCCCCGAACTGCTGGGTCGCGTCGTCAATGCGCTGGGCGAGCCGATTGACGGCAAGGGCCCGATCAACGCCAAGCTTACCGACAAGATCGAGAAGGTTGCGCCGGGTGTAATTTGGCGCAAGTCGGTGTCGCAGCCGGTGCAAACTGGTCTCAAGGCTGTCGATTCGATGGTTCCCGTTGGCCGCGGCCAACGTGAGCTGATCATCGGCGACCGTCAGACCGGCAAGACAGCCGTTGCAGTTGATGCCATCATCAATCAAAAAGGGCAGAACATGTTCTGCATCTACGTCGCGATCGGCCAGAAGGCTTCGACCGTCGCCAACGTAGTGCGCAAGCTGACCGAGCATGGTGCAATGGAATACACCATCGTCGTTGCGGCCACCGCCTCCGACTCCGCCGCGACCCAATTCATCGCCCCCTACACGGGCTGTTCCATGGGCGAGTATTTCCGCGACCGCGGCATGGATGCGCTGATCATTTATGACGATTTGACCAAGCAGGCTTGGGCATATCGTCAGATCTCCCTGCTGTTGCGCCGTCCGCCAGGCCGTGAGGCCTATCCCGGAGACGTGTTCTATTTGCATTCGCGTCTGCTCGAGCGTGCCGCTCGCGTGTCCGAGGCTTGGGTGGAAAAGCTGACCAATGGCGAAGTCAAGGGCAAGACAGGTTCGCTGACCGCGTTGCCGATCATCGAAACCCAGGCCGGGGACGTTTCCGCTTTCGTGCCGACCAACGTGATTTCGATTACCGACGGCCAGATCTTCCTTGAAACCGACTTGTTCAATGCCGGTATCCGTCCTGCGATGAACGCCGGCGTGTCAGTGTCACGCGTCGGTGGTGCGGCGCAGACCAAGGCCATCAAGAAGCTCGGCGGAGGTGTGCGTCTGGCATTGGCCCAGTATCGTGAACTCGCCGCTTTTGCGCAGTTCGCCTCCGACCTCGATGAAGCGACGCGCAAGCAGCTCGAGCGTGGTCGTCGTGTGACAGAGTTGATGAAGCAGTTGCAGTACGCGCCCTTGTCTGTCGCCGAAATGGCCGTGACGCTTTACGCTTCCAATGAAGGTTTCATGGACGACATCGATGTGACGCGCATCCTCCCCTTCGAAACCGAGCTTCATCAGTACATGCACCACAAGCATGTTGATCTGATGAACAAGATCGAGACCACCAAGGATCTGGACAAGGACGCCGAGGGCCAATTGAAGGCCGCGGTCACCGAGTTCAAGAAATCCTGGGCCTGATCACCAAGCGCTGACGAATTTTTAACGGGAAGCGATCATGGCAGGCAGTCAAGAGATCCGCAGCAAGATCAAGAGCGTCCAGAACACGCGCAAGATCACCAAGGCCATGGAGATGGTGGCCGCGTCCAAGATGCGCAAGGCGCAGGAACGGATGCGTGCTGCTCGTCCCTATAGCGAGAAGATCCGCCGCCTGGCGGCGAATCTAAGTCAGGCCAATGTGACCGAATACCGCCACGCCTTCCTTGGCCGCACCAAGGCGGCGGTGGTACAGCGTGTTGGCCTGATCGTGGTAACCACGGACAAGGGCCTCTGCGGCGGCCTCAACACCAACATCCTGCGCCAGGCGATGAACACCATGCGCCAGTGGGAAACCGCCGGCGCAACGGATATTCGCGTAACGTGCATTGGCAACAAGGGCCTGGGCTTCATGCAGCGCCTCGGCGCCAACGTGGTTTCGCATATCACCCATCTCGGCGACACGCCGCACCTGGAAAAACTGATCGGTCCGATGAAAGTCATGATCGATGCCTTTCAGGCCGGCGAGCTCGATGAAGTGCACATAGCCTATACGCGCTTCGTAAACACCATGAAGCAGGAGCCGGTCATCGAGCCCTTGCTGCCACTGTCGGGCGAACGCTTGGGTACGCCGGAGCGCAGCTGGGACTACCTCTACGAGCCCGATGCGCAGACCGTGATCGATGAGTTGCTGGTGCGCTATGTCGAAGCCTTGATTTACCAAGGCGTGGCCGAGAACATGGCCTCCGAGCAGTCGGCACGCATGGTGGCCATGAAGGCGGCAACCGACAACGCGGGCAGCGTCATCAAGGAATTGCAGCTGGTCTACAACAAGGCGCGTCAGGCGGCGATTACCAAGGAAATTTCAGAAATTGTCGGCGGTGCGGCGGCCATTGCAGGTTGATGGCAGGCTGATCGGCCGCGTGTTGATTGAATTTGGCGAATTAAATTAAGGAAACAACCATGAGCAACGGAAGCATCGTTCAGTGTATTGGCGCGGTGGTGGACATCAAGTTTCCCCGCGAAGCCATGCCCAAGGTATACGAAGCACTGACCCTCGACGAGGCCGATTCCGGCAACGCCGAGAACGGTCTGACCTTTGAAGTGCAGCAGCAGCTTGGCGACGGCATCGTGCGTACCATCGCGCTCGGTTCTTCCGACGGCCTGCGTCGCGGCATGTCGGTCAAGCCAACGGGTGCTGCTGTTTCGGTGCCGGTGGGATCCGGCACTCTGGGGCGCATCATGGACGTGCTGGGTCGCCCCATCGATGAGGCCGGACCAATATCCTACGATGAGCTGCGGCCGATTCATGCCAAGGCGCCCAAGTTCGACGAACTGTCACCTTCAACCGAGCTGTTGCCCACCGGCATCAAGGTTATCGACCTGATGTGTCCGTTTGCCAAGGGCGGCAAAGTCGGCCTGTTCGGCGGCGCCGGCGTCGGCAAGACTGTTAACATGATGGAACTCATCAACAACATCGCCAAGTCCTACGGCGGCTACTCGGTGTTTGCCGGTGTCGGCGAGCGCACTCGGGAGGGCAACGACTTCTACCACGAGATGGAGGAGTCCAAGGTTCTGGACAAGGTCGCGATGGTGTTCGGCCAGATGAACGAGCCACCCGGCAACCGTCTGCGCGTGGCGCTGACCGGCCTCACCATGGCCGAGAAGTTCCGCGACGAAGGCAAGGACATCCTGCTGTTCATCGACAACATCTACCGCTACACACTGGCCGGTTGCGAAGTCTCTGCGTTGCTCGGCCGCATGCCGTCCGCCGTGGGCTACCAGCCGACGCTGGCAGACGAAATGGGCCGCCTGCAGGAGCGCATCACGTCGACCAAGGTCGGTTCGATCACCTCCATTCAGGCCGTGTATGTGCCTGCCGATGACTTGACCGACCCTTCGCCAGCAACGACCTTCCTCCACCTCGACGCCACCGTTGTGCTGTCGCGTGACATTGCTTCGCTGGGTATCTACCCGGCGGTTGATCCGCTCGACTCCACCTCGCGCCAGCTCGATCCGCTCGTCGTCGGCGAAGAGCACTACAGCGTCGCCCGCCGCGTGCAGTCGAACCTGCAGCGCTACAAGGAATTGCGCGACATCATCGCGATTCTGGGCATGGACGAACTGGCACCGGAAGACAAGCTTGCCGTGACGCGTGCGCGCAAGATCCAGCGCTTCCTGTCCCAGCCCTTCAACGTTGCCGAAGTGTTTACCGGCACGCCGGGCAAGATCGTGCCGCTGGCCGACACCATCAAGGGCTTCAAGATGATCGTCGACGGCGAGTGCGACAGCATTCCCGAGCAGGCCTTCTACATGGTCGGCGCGATCGAAGAAGTGTTCGAAAAGGCCAAGACGTTGCAGTAAGCCAGAGGGGGCCGGAAGCAAAACATCGCTCAGGGTCCCGTCGTGCAGAAACTTAGAGGGTATAAAAATGGCCATGACTATTCATGTGGACGTCGTTAGCGCCGAGGAACTGATTTTTTCCGGCCTGGCGGAATTCGTAGTCCTGCCCGGCGAAGCCGGTGAGCTGGGAATTTTGCCTGGCCACATGCCGCTGATGACGCGGATCAAGCCAGGTGCGGTGCGCGTCATGCTTCCCGACAACAAGGAAGAATTGATATTCGTGGCCGGCGGCCTGCTCGAAGTGCAGCCTGGTCTGGTCACGGTGTTGGCCGATACTGCCATTCGCGGCGCCGACCTCGATCAAGCGAAAGCGATGGAAGCGAAAAAGATGGCCGAAGAAGCCATGGTCAATCGCGGTTCTGCAATGGATTACGCACGTGCCCAGGTCGAACTGGCTGAAGCGATAGCGCAGCTTGCCGCGATTGATCGATTGCGCAAGCAGCGGCACTAGGCTCAGTAGCGGCGGCAAAATGGGCAGCTTCGGCTGCCCTTTTTGCTTGAGCGGCGCCCCGGGAAAACTCGGCCCCGACACTACGGTGACTGCATGCGCGCGCGGCTTGCTATTGCTACAGGCCTAAAATAGACTGTACCGTCCAGTCTAACCCGGCGTCCCATGGAACAGCTTCTCGAACCCGATATCCTCGATTCTCGGGCCCGCCTGATTCAGGCGGCGGCGGAGCTCTTTGTCGAGGAGGGGTATCGTGCCAGCGTGGAGCGCGTCGCGGCCAGGGCGGGCGTCGCCCGGCAAACTCTCTACAACCATTTCCCCTGCAAGGCCGACCTGTTCGGCGAAGTCGTCAAGCAGGGTACTGCCGCCTTGTTGATTACCCTGGGCGGCAACCAGCAAAGCTTACGTGAGCGCTTGCTCCGCTTTGGCGCCTTGTATCGAGAGAAGCTTCTTAGCGCTGAGGGGCTTGGGTTCTTTCGCATTCTGGCCGCCGAAACCGTGCGCTTCCCGCAACTCGCGGCGAGCTTCTATCGCAGCGGTCCGGCCCAGACCGCCGCGCACCTGTCCGTCGTGCTGAAGGAAGCCATGGCCAGGGGCGAAATGCGCTCCGCCTCCCCCGACTTCGCTGCAAATATGCTGCTGTCGATGCTGGTCGGCGCTGACCGTAGCCGCTACCTGTTCTCCGGGGATCCACCGCCCGACGCCGACCCCGACCACGTCACCCGAATCATCGATTGCTACCTGAGGGCATTCGCCCCGCCAGCAGCCGAAATGCCTTCAGATTCCTCCTTCACTCCTGCTTCCACACGGAGCATCCCATGAAAAAAATCCTTCCTATGTTGTCGCTTGCACTTCTGGCCGCTTGTGGCGATGGTGACAAAAAAGGGCCGCCGGGAGCACCGCCGGGAGCCGGTATGCCGCCGCCAGAAGTGGATGTGATCACCATCGCAGCCGGCGCTGCGACGCTAACCCAGGACTTGCCGGGTCGCCTGCAAGCGGTTCGTTCCGCGCAAGTGAGGGCTCGCGTCGAAGGCGTCGTCGAGAAGCGTTTATTCACTGAAGGCACGGATGTCGCCGCCGGTGCGCCGCTGTTTCGCATCGACGCCCGCACCTATCAGGCCCAAGCCGCGTCGGCTGCCGCCGACCTCGCTGCGGCGCAGGCAGTGTTCGCCCGCTACCGGCCGCTGCTCGACATCAAGGCCGTGAGCCAGCAGGAATTCGATGCCGCCGACGCGCGCGTCAAGCAGGCTGAAGCCGCCTCGATGAAGGCCAAGCTGGACCTTGAAAACGCTGTGCCACCGGCGCCGATTTCCGGCCGCATCGGCCGAACCCTGGTGACCGAAGGCGCCTTGGTCGGCAAGGGCGAGGCGACGCACCTCGTCACCATCGAGCAACTCGATCCCATCCGCGTCGAGTTTTCGCAATCCTATTCCGACCTCCTGCGCCTGCAGCAGGCATTCAAGGGCGGCAAGCAGAAAAAGGCCGACGCGGCAAAGGTCGAACTCGTGCTCGAGGACGGTTCGCTCTACCCCGAAAAAGGCCGCCTCCAGTTCACCGACCTCGCCGTAGATCCGAACAGTGGCGCGGTGCTTTTGCGCGCCGAATTTCCCAACCCGCGCCGCGACCTGCTGCCCGGCACTTTTGTCCGCATCCGTTTTCCGCAGGCGCAACTCGACGCCGCCATCCGCGTCCCGCAGCGGGCGGTCCAGGGCGGGGCCCAGGGGCAGTTCGTGATGACCGTCGACGCCGAAGGCAAGGTCGCGCCACGCCCGATCAAGACCAGCACCATGGCCGGCGGTGACTTCATCGTCGACGAGGGGCTCAAGGGTGGCGACAAGGTCATCGTCAATGGCCTGCAGAAGGCCAGGCCGGGCGCAATCGTCAAGCCGCTGCCCTGGACGCCGGGGGCCGCCCTGATGGCTGCCCCCGCTGCGGGAAAACCGCCTGGCCCCGCCGCGGCACCCGCGCCCGCGGCCAAGCCCAGTGAAGAAAAGAAGTAAGCCATGATCTCCAGATTCTTCATTGACCGGCCGATCTTCGCCTGGGTCATCGCCATCATCATCGTCCTCGGCGGCCTGCTGGCCTTGCGCCAGCTGCCGGTGGCGAGCTACCCCGCAGTGGCGCCGCCGGCGCTGGCCATCACGGTCAATTACCCGGGCGCTTCGGCCAAGGTGGTGGAGGAAACCGCCGTCGCCCTGATCGAACAGGAACTCAACGGCATCGAGAACCTGCTCTACATGGACTCGGCCTCCGAGCAGAATCTCGGCACGATCACGCTGACCTTCCAGGCCGGCACCAACCTCGATCTAGCCTCGGTCGAAACCCAGAACCGCATCAAGCGCGCCGAGCCGCGCCTGCCGGAAGAGGCGCGGCGCCTGGGCATCACCGTGGTCAAGTCGGCACGCAACTACCTGATGTTTATTTCGCTGTTCTCGCCGGACAAGTCGCAGGACAACGTCGCGCTCGGCAGTTACGCGGCCGCCAATGTGCTCGAAAGCATCCGACGTACGAAGGGCGTGGGCGAGGCGATCCTGTTCGGCACGGAATACTCGATGCGCCTGTGGCTCAAGCCCGAGCGCCTGATCGCTTATGGCCTGACCCCGGCCGACGTGGCAAAGGCCGTACGCGCACAAAACGCCCAGATCGCCACCGGCGAACTGGGCCAGGTGCCGGCCGTTCCCGGCCAGGAATATGCCGCGACCATCATCACCCAAGGGCGTCTGGCGACGCCGGAGGAATTCGGCAACGTCATCATCAGGAGCGATGCCCGCGGCGCCACGGTGCGCGTCAAGGACGTCGCCCGCGTCGAACTCGGTGCCCAGGACTATTCGATCGCCGCCCGCGTCGATGGCCAGCCCACCGCAGCGATTGCCGTGCGCATGGCACCCGGCGCCAACGCGCTCGACACCGCCAAGGCGGTCAACACCCGGATGGCCGAACTGGCACGGTATTTCCCGCCGAGCATCTCCTGGATGGTGCCCTACGACACCTCGACCTTCGTCGACATCTCGATCCGCGAAGTGGTCAAGACGCTGCTCGAAGCCATGATCCTGGTGGTGCTGGTGATGTACCTGTTCTTAGAGAACCTGCGCGCCACTTTCATTCCGGCCGTCGTGGTGCCGGTGTCGCTGTTCGGCGCCATGATCGGCCTCTACCTGCTCGGCTACTCGATCAACGTGCTGACCCTGTTCGCCATGGTGCTGGCCATCGCCATCGTCGTCGACGATGCCATTGTCGTCATCGAGAACGTCGAGCGCATCATGGCCGAGGAAGGCCTCACTCCGCGCGACGCGACGCGCAAGGCCATGGGCCAGATCATCAACGCCATCATCGCCATCACCGTGGTGCTGACGGCGGTATTCGTGCCCCTGCTGTTCTTCGGCGGCTCGGTGGGCGCGATCTACCGCCAGTTCGCCGTGACGCTGATCCTGACCATGGGCTTTTCGGCCTTCATGGCGCTGACGTTGACGCCGGCGCTGTGCGCGACTCTGCTCAAGCACGAGCCCGGACACGACGACGTGCTGCCCTCGACCGGCTTCTTCGGCTGGTGGAACCGCTTCTTCGCCGCCACCGTCACGCGCTACATCGGCGCCACCCGGCGCATGCTGGGCAAGCCCGGACGCTGGCTTATCCTCTACGCCGCCATCCTCGGCGCCACCGGCTGGTTCTTCACCAAGCTGCCAGGCAGCTTCCTGCCAAGCGAAGACCAAGGCTACTTCCTCAGCATCGTCCAGCTGCCGCCGGCGGCAACGCGCGAGCGCGCCCTCGAGGTTCTCGAAACCGTCGAGCAGCACTACCTGGCGCAAAAGGAAGTCGCCCACGTCATCGGCGTGCTCGGCTTCTCCTTCTTCGGCCGCGGCCAGAACGCCGCCATTACCTTCGTCCGCCTCAAGAGCTGGGACGAACGGCCGAACAAGGAAAACAGCGCCGAGTCGGTCGTGCAACGCGCCAACATGGCCTTCTTCCGCATCAAGCAGGCGATGATCTTCGCCATCAACGTGCCGCCGATACCCGAACTGGCGGCCGTTGGTGGCTTCGACTTCCGGCTGCAGGATCGCGGTGGCCTCGGTCGCGACAAGCTTCTCGAAGCGCGCAACATGGCGCTCGGCCTGGCCGGCAAGAATCCGGCCCTGGTTGGTGTGCGTCCAGAAGGGCAGGAGGCCGCCCCGCAGGTTTTCCTCAGCGTTGACCGGGTCAAGGCCCGCGCCCTGGGCATCGATCTGGGCGATCTCAACGAGACCCTGCAGTCGACGCTGGGCACCGCCTACATCAACGACTTCGTGCGCGAAGGCCGCATCCTGCGCGTGCAGATGCAGGCCGAAGCCGACACCCGGCGCACGCCCGAAGACCTCCTGCGGCTGCCCGTCAGGAACGCGCGCGGCGACATGATTCCGCTGGCCGAAATCGCCACGGCAAGCTGGATCGTCGGCACGCCCAAGCTCGACCGCTACAACGGCCTGCCATCCATGAAAATCGCCGGCAGCCCGGCGCCGGGTCGCTCGACCGGCGAGGCCCTGCTGGCAATGGAGGATGTCGCCAGCAAGCTGCCCGCCGGCGTCGGCTTCGAATGGTCGGGCAGTTCCTACGAGGAGCGGCTGTCCGGCACTCAGGCGCCCTTCCTCTTCGCCGTCTCGCTGATCGTGGTTTTCCTCTGCCTCGCCGCGCTGTACGAAAGCTGGTCGATTCCCTTCGCCGTCATGCTGGTGGTGCCGTTGGGCATCTTCGGCGCGGTGGTGGCCGTCAGCCTGCGCGGCCTGCCCAACGACGTCTACTTCAAGGTCGGCCTGATTGCCATCATCGGCCTGTCGGCGAAGAACGCGATCCTGATCATCGAGTTTGCCCGCGAATTACAGGAGCAAGGCAAGGACCTCATCGAAGCCACGCTCGAAGCCTGCCGCCTGCGTTTCCGGCCGATCCTGATGACCTCTATAGCCTTCATGTTCGGCGTGCTGCCGCTGGCCGTATCTACCGGCGCCGGCGCCAACAGCCGCATCGCCATCGGCACCGGCGTCATCGGCGGCATGTTCACCGCCACCGTGCTGGCGGTCTTCCTGGTCCCGGTATTTTTCGTCGTGGTGCGCCGCTTTTTCCCCGGCCATGCCCGCCACCATGAGGAGAAGCATGATGCATAAATTCCTTCCTCTGGCTGTCGCCCTGCTCGCCGCCGGCTGCTCGTTTACGCCCGAGTATCAGCGCCCCGAGGCCCCGGTCCCCGACGCATGGCCGCCGCTGCGTGCCGCCGCGTCCTTGGGCGAGACGGCAAAAGCTCCGGCGATACCGACGGACTGGCGCGCCTTCTTCCCCGACCCGCGGCTGCAGGGACTGATTGCTGCGGCTCTGGAGCACAACCGCGATCTGCGCATTGCCATTGGTCGCGTCGATGAGGCCCGTGCTCTGGCCGGAATTGCCCGCGCCGAGCGTTTCCCAAGCCTGGACCTGGCCGCCCAGCGAGCCGCCTCGCTGACCCCTGCCGATCTATCAGCAACGGGGCGGCAACTCAACAGCCAGCGCTACGACGTGAATCTTGCGGTGACTGCCTTCGAGCTCGATTTCTGGGGTCGCGTAAAGAGCCTCGATGATGCCGGGCGCGCCAATTTCCTTGCCAGCGATTACGCGCGCCAGGCGTTTCGCCTGTCACTGATCACCGATGTCGCCAATGCCTGGTTGAGCGTGCTGGAGCTGGGCGAACGTCTGGAGCTTGCCCATGCCACGCTAAAGAGTCGTGACGAAACCCGCAGTCTGATCGGGCGTCGTCGTGACGTCGGCCTTGCTGGCGACCTGGATTACCTGCAGGCGGATGGCGCCTTCCAGAGCGCGCGAGGTGAAGTGGCTAGTCTAGCGCGCAGTCATGCCGCCGCCGAAAACGCTTTGCGCCTGCTCGTGGGTACATCGACTCCAGCCTTGGTCGGGCTCGCCCTGGACCAGGCCCGTCTGGTGGTCGAGATCGCTGCCGGCGTGCCGGCAGGTTTGCCGGCCGAGGTCTTGCTCGCTCGTCCGGATGTGCTGGCTGCGGAGCAAAAGTTGGTCGCCGCCAATGCCAATATCGGCGCCGCGCGCGCGGCCTTTCTGCCGAAGATAGTGCTTACTGCCGCGTTAGGAACTGCTAGCCGGGGTCTCTCCGGCTTGTTCGACGCAGGCAGCGGGGCCTGGAGTTTTGTCCCGGCGCTTCGTCTGCCGCTGTTCGACAGCGGGCGCAGCAGCGACAACGTAGACTTGGCGACCGCGCGCAAGAACATCGCCGTTGCCGAATACGAGAAAACAATCCAGCAGGCATTCCGCGAAATCGCCGATTTGTTGACGGCCCGTGCCCAGCTCGGCGAGCAGTTACAGGCGCAGGAGGCGGGTGTTGCTGCCCAGAATCAGCGACTCAGGATTGTTGATGCGCGCTACAAGGCCGGGGTATCAAGCCACCTCGAACTGCTCGACGCCCAGCGCGAGCAATACGCTGCGCAACAGTCGACGCTGGCAGTGCGGCGTCAGCTGATGTCTACGGCGGCCGGCTTGTTCAAGGCACTGGGCGGCAGCACTGCCGCCCAGTGACGGTCTTCAGAGTGCCTTGCGTACGCTGATCACGCCGCGGATCTGGCCTTCCGAGTAGCCGGTGGCGCGGTCGTTGGGATAGGTCTGGCCGAGCACGGCCTTGATGGCGGGGCTAAGCTGGTCGGCGGGGCCGTGGCAGCTCAGGCACAGCGGTTGAACCGGTAGCGCCTTGACGAAGCGATACTCGTTGCCAATCTTTTCACCCTTCTCCAGTTTCGTCGGGGCTTCTCCGGCCGCAGCGCGCTTGTCGAAATCTTCCAGCGCGGCCTTTTCCCAGGAATCGGGGATGGCCCGCGCGTCGTTGCGCGCCTTGAGGCTGACACGCTTGATCTTCCAGCCCGTCTGCTGCGAGATCTCGCCGGCCATTCTCGGCGCCATGTCCTTGCACACCGGGATCGCGCCTTCGGGTCCGGACTTTTTGATCTCGTCCTGCAGGGCGACGATGAGCTTGGGGGGCAGCGTGGTCGCCACCTTGCGCGCTTCACTCAGCAGTGCCTCCTCGTTCGCGTGGGCGAGCATTGAGTTGAAGGGAGCGATCAACGTGGCGCAGACAAGCAGGACTTTATTCATGGGTTCCTCCGGGTAACCGAGGAGGGCTATTGTGCACAGCCGGCCGCTGGTACGCCAATAGAATTATTTCAGGCGCCGATCAAATCGGTGTCAGGCCAGTCGTTGCAGCCTTTTTTCGAGGCGGGCGACGTCGTCGCGCAGCCGGTCAATGTCGCCCGAGAAGGCCGCGATATCGCCCTGGCGGGCGATCAGCGGTTGCTCTTCGGTGAAGTACTCGGCCAGGTTGGCCGCGAAATTCTGTGCGGCCTGCTGCTGCCAGCCGGCGAACTCGCGCGAGCCGGCCACGATACGGTGCGCCGCGATGTCACCGACAATCTTCGACAGGTCTTCCTCGGCATCCCAGCGCAGGTTGCGGATGACGAAACCCAGCGCTTCGGCGAACTCGGCGGAGCCTTCGATGCGCGCCGCGCGCATAACGGCATCCTTGCCTTGAAGTGCCAAGAGCGGCGCTGTCGCCGGCAGCGAGATGCTCACTTCAAGTTCGGCGTCCGGCAATGGCGCGGTTAGAAAGCCATCGGCGCCGATCAAAAAAGCCGCCTCGAAAGGCGGCAGTTTGATTCGCGCGGCATGTCCGGCAAAGGCTACGAGCTTTTCGCGTGCCCAAACCGCCTGCCCGAGCAGGTGATTGATCGCTGCAAGCAGCGGCGCGGGCAGGGCCTGCATAAGCGTTCAGTTCTGCTGGATGCCGGCCACATTCCAGCCGCGACTGCCGTCGACTGGTTTGACCAGGTGCCAGGTTTCGGCAAAGGTTTCCGGCGTAGCGCTGGCTTCCTCGCGAAGTTGGCCCGAGAAATGTACGCTGGCAATATGGCGGCCGTCTTCGGTGACGACTTCAAGCAGTTCGGCATTCAATTGCATGACATCGGTTTCCTGGGGTTTGCTGCCGCGTTCCTGATACTGCATCTTGATTTCGGCGAACAGTTCAGGCGAGGTGAATTCGCGGATGTCGTCCATGTCGCCTCGGTCGTTGGCCGCCTGCAGGCGCACAAAGTTCAACTTGGCCTGGCGCAGGAAGCCATCCACGTCGAAATCGGCCGGAATGTTGCGGGCAACGGCAGTAGCGCCAGCGCTCTGCGTCCCTCCGGGAACTCCCGAGCCTTCAAACTGCGCGGGTGCCGGGGTGAAGTCCGCCGGTGCGGCATTGCCCGGGCTGGCGCCTGCATACTGCATGCCGGCTTCAGGCTTGCGCTTGCTCATCAGCCAGCGCACGACAAAGAAAGCGACCGCGACCAGCGCCAGGATCATCAGCATGTTGGCCATACCTTCGCCCATGCCGAAGTGCGACAGCAGCGCGGCGATACCAAGACCGGCGGCGAGGCCGGCCAAAGGTCCGAGGAAGCGGCTCATGCCGGCCGGCTTGGGTGGTGCCGCGGCCGGGGCAGCAGCAGCGGCCGGAGCGGCAGCCGGTTTGCCGGCTTGTGCCGGAGTGGGTGCGGGCGTTGCCTGGCGCTTCATGCCAACCGATCCGCCGCCACCCAGGCGCTTGGCTTCGGCGTCAGGAACCATCAGGCTTAATCCAACCACGGCCGCAAAGGCCGCAATCACCAATCGCTTCATTATTTCTTCTCCTCGTTAGAACTTGTAACCACGATGCAGCGCGACGACGCCGGCTGTCAGATTGAATACTTCGACACGTTCCAGCCCCGCTTGTTCCATCATTTCCTTGAGCGCGGCCTGATCCGGATGCATGCGGATTGATTCGGCCAGGTAGCGATACGACTCGGCATCCCCGGCGATTTTTTTCCCCAGCCATGGTAACAGCTTGAAAGAGTAGGCGTCGTAGACCTTTTCCAGCGGTTTCCACACTTTCGAGAATTCCAGTACCAGTAGTCTTCCGCCAGGTCGCAGCACACGGCGCATTTCCATCAGCGCGCGGTCCTTGTGGGTCATGTTGCGCAAGCCGAAGGCTACCGTGACGATGTCGAAGTGATTGTCGGGAAAGGGCAGCTTTTCCGCGTCGCACTGGGCCACTGGAGCCAATACGCCTTCGTCGAGCAGGCGATCGCGACCGACCCCGAGCATGGCATTGTTGATGTCGGTGAGCCAGACCTGCCCGCCAGTTTTGTCAAATGCGCCGACACGGCGCGCGAAAGCCGACGACAGGTCGGCCGTGCCGCCGGCGACATCGAGCACGCGCTCGCCCGGACGGGGAGCGGCGATGTCGATCGTGAATTTCTTCCACAGGCGGTGCAGGCCTGCCGACATGAGATCGTTCATCACGTCGTACTTCTGCGCCACCGAGGAGAAGACGCCCGCTACGCGCTCCGCCTTTTCTTTTTCTTCTACTGTCTCAAAGCCAAAATGGGTTTGGGTCATTGCCGGAGCAGTGCTTTCAATGGCTGCCACAGCCACCAGACTTGGGCGGCAGCGTCGTCGAATCTATATCGCGGCTGGCACCGCTTTTTTCAAGTCGGTCCAGGTATTCGGCCCACAGCGACTCGTGATGGATGGCAAGGTGGTACAGCCAGTCCCACGAGTAGATGCCGGTGTTATGGCCGTCGGAGAAGGTCGGCTGCACCGCATAGTTGCCGACCGGCTCCAGCGCGGTGATTTCGACATTGCGCTTGCCGGTTTGCAGCGTCTCCTGCCCTGGCCCATGGCCGCGGACTTCGGCGGAGGGGCTGCAGACGCGAAGAAACTCGGCGGGCAACTGGTAGTTGCCACCGTCATCAAAGCTGAGTTCGAGCGTGCGCGATTTCTGGTGCAGCGTGATCTCGGTGGGGATCGGGGTCTTGGCGTCGAGACCGGCCATGGTGGCAACTCCTAGGATGGGCCCGCTATCATAGCGCACACGGCGGGTGGGATCGGTGTCACGGAACCGTCATCAAGCTGCAATAGACTCGAACTTTTCAGCAGGCCGAATACCCATGCCAGCAACGATACTGGTAGTTGAAGACGAACCGGCAATCCAGTCGCTGATCGAGGTCAATTTGCGTCGTGCCGGCCATGTCGTGCAACTGGCCGCCGACGCTGAAGCCGCGCGCCGACTGGTGCTCGACGCATTGCCGGATCTGGTGCTGCTGGACTGGATGCTGCCGGGAATGAGCGGCGTCGATTTTGCACGCCTGCTGCGCAGCGAGGCCCGTACCCGCAGTCTGCCAATCATCATGCTCACCGCGCGTGCCGAGGAGCGCGACAAGATCGAAGCTCTCGATCTCGGGGCGGACGACTATGTGACCAAGCCTTTCAGCCCGCGCGAACTGGTGGCGCGCATCAAGGCGGTCTTGCGGCGCCATGCACCGCAGGCGACCGATGATGCCATCGAGCTTGGCGGTTTGCGCCTCGATCCGGCGACCCATCGCATAACGGCCGGGAGCACGGAAGTGAATCTCGGCCCTACAGAATTCCGCCTGCTGCATTTTTTGATGACCCATCCGGAGCGGGTGCATGCGCGCTCGCAGTTGCTTGACCAGGTATGGGGCGATCACGTATTTGTCGAAGAGCGCACCGTGGATGTCCATATCCGCCGCCTGCGTGCCGCGCTCGAGGCGAGTGGGCACGATGCGCTGATCCAGACGGTGCGCGGCAGCGGTTACCGGTTTTCGACCACGTGAACGCGGTTCTTGCGGAACTCCTGACGGCGATTGCGCTGACGGCGCTGGCGACTTTGGCGGGGTGGTTTGCGACGGGTGAAGTTGGCGCCAAGCTGATGGCGCTGGGCACGGTCAGCTTCTTCTTCCTGCGCCAGCTCTGGCTGGTGCTGCGCCTGATCCATTGGGCGCGTTGTCCGCTGGGGACGCCGACACCCAGCGCCAGCGGCGCCTGGGGCGAGGTTTTCGATGCCTTGCACAAGCGCGGCCGGCTCTCCAGTGCCGCGCGCGAACAGGCGACACAGGAACTGGATCGCTTTCGCCGTGCCGCCGAGGCCCTGCCCGACGGGGTCATGATTCTCGATGGCCATCGCGCCATCGAATGGATGAACCTGCATGCCGAGGCCTGCCTTGGGCTGAAGAGCTCGGTTGATACCGGCAGCCGCATCACGCATCTGCTGCGCGAGCCGGAGTTCCTTGAATACCTCGACAGCCCGGACCATCGTGGCCAGCCTCTGGAACTGCAGACGCAGCGCAATCCCGGCCGTAGCCTGCAGGTTCAGGCAGCACCCTTCGCCGCCGGCCGCACGCTGCTGCTGGTGCGCGACGTGACGCAACTGCAGAAGCTCGCGACGATGCGCCGCGATTTCGTCGCCAACGTTTCGCACGAACTGAAAACGCCGCTGACGGTAACCCTGGGCTTCCTCGAAACGGCGCTTGATTCCCTTGCAGACACGCCGCCGGTGGAGATTGCCAACTACCTCAAGACGGCTGTCGAACAGGCGCGACGCATGCAGCAGTTGATCGATGACCTGCTCACGCTTTCGTCGCTGGAAACCGATTCGCCGCCGCCGCTGGAAGACCCGATCGACGTCGCCGTCCTGCTGGCCGAGATACACCAGGAAGTAGCAGCGCTCTCAAACGGGCGACACCGCATCCTGCTTGAAAACACCGGCCCGCGTGGCCTGCTCGGTAGTGCACGCGAACTGCGGTCGGCATTTGCCAATCTGGCCGGCAATGCCGTGCGCTACACGCCGGACGGGGGGGAGATAAGCCTTGGCTGGAGTGCCGAAAGGGCCGGCGGTGGGCGGTTTTTCGTGCGCGATAGCGGTATCGGCATCGCGAAGCAGCACCTGCCGCGCCTTACCGAGCGTTTCTACCGGGTTGATCGGGGGCGTTCACGCGACCTCGGCGGCACGGGTCTCGGCCTGGCGATTGTCAAACATGTGCTGGAACGGCATCAGGCCGCACTGCAGATTGAAAGCGAGCCGGGCCGGGGTTCCCGTTTCAGCGCCGTATTCCCGGCGCACCGGGTTCAATCGTAAAAATTGCAACGCTCGAACTCGATGCCCCGATCGAGGACGCGGAACAGCTTGAGCACCCTCAACTCCTGATCGACCATGACTTCTATGCTGCGATCAAGGCGAAATGTGCCGGCGGGAACGATCACGCTGGCCGGTTCATGAAGGGCGGCGATTCCGGGCAGCAGGAAACCCTGGCGCCAGGTGCTGCGGGTCGTGCCTGAGTCGAGCGCACGAACAGCAACGGGTGCGGCTTCTCCGGGAAATAGCTGGATGCCGGCCGAGAGTGAGTTTTCTCCATCGCGCAAGGCCCAGCGTACATTGCCCAACACGTAGCGATTGCCATCGGTCGGCTTTACCGCGATCACCAGACCGGCACCAATCCGCACGCCCTCCTTGAGCGGTCTGGTGATGCGCTGGCCGGCGGCTGATTCGTCGATCAGGCGCCAGTTCTCGATTTGCGAATCGCCCTTGTCGCCCGTACCTGCACGATGACTGTGGTCGCCGAAGGTTTCGAACTCTTCTCTTTCCCGGCGCAGTGTCGAGTCGTCGCGGGAGGGCGCGCGAAAAGGCTTGCGGCCCGAAAGGTGGAAATGCGCCACTTCGAAGCCCGCAATGACAAGGCAGTCCGTGCTTGCGGGATGCCGTTCATGGCGGCGGGGTACCCCGCCCTTGCACCAGCGCTCCAGGACGCGTTGCAGCAACTGGCTTGCGGCGGGCTGGGTGACATCGTCGCCGAGCTGAAGCTCCCCCGGTGCGCGGCCTTTCTCCAGCAGGGCGATGCGTGCAACCAGGCTCTTCCTGAGTTCGGTCGTTTCAAGCCAGCGGCTGCCGCTCGAGGGTTGCGGCACATAACTCGCCGGCCGGTCTGATTCGAGGTCTACCCAGAGCGGCACCGCGCGGTTGCGTATATCCTCCGGCGGCTGTTTCAGCAGGCTTATCTTGGCACCCCAGCGCTTCGCCCAGCGCGCAACCCAGGCCAGATGACGCGCCGGCAGTTCGTAGGCGTTGGCCGTGCTTAGCAGATTGCATTCGGCGTAAGTGGCCAACGCACTGGTGTGGGCGTTGCCGTGACGCACCGGATCGCTCACCGCGCGGCCGGCCACGCCGAGCGTCTCGGCCGCGAAAAAAACCTGATGCAAATTTCGCCAATACGCGGCATCAGGAAGTTGCGCACCCCGACAAAGGTCGACCTGCCAGTCGGCAAAAACCGAGAGCGTGCGTTGCGCCAGAACGGCACCCTTGGCAGCAAGGTCCGCATGGCTTGCGCACTGGGCATGTTGGGCGGCGAGGGCCGGCATCGAGGTCATTCCGGAACAGAAGACATCGAAGCAGCGCAAGTATCCGAGCGCCAGTTGATGCCAGACGCTCAGCGTACTTTCCAGAGCAGCCTGTTCGTGTGGTGCGAGGGGCAGGGGTTTGCCTGCAAACTTTTTCGCCGCATCATCCTGTACATCGCCAAGCGGACCGCGCAGGGCTTCAAGGATCGCAAAACGGTCGCTGGGCGGCAGCGTAAAGCGATGCAGCAGCGAGAGTTGGCGCATCAGCATTGATTGAGCCTGTACGGCGTTTGCCAGCGGCACCGTTGCCAGCCAGTCCTGGCAGGTAATCGCAGTAAGAAAGGCGGGACTCTGTTCGGTTCCGGTGGGAGGCAGGTCAAAGGTCATGGCGTCTCATTCAAGGTCGAAAGTTCGTCTTTCAATGCGCGCTGTAGATTGGCCACGGTGGGGACAGCGCGCGCGCGACCGATGCGCTGCGCCGTGGCCCAAATGGGAGAAGGGAAGTGGCTGTCATCCTTCCAGCGTGGAATTACATGCCAGTGCAGGTGCGGCACGAGGTTTCCCAGACTGGCGAGATTGATCTTGTCCGGAGCAACGAGTTTGCGTACCGCACGTTCCGTTGCGAATACAACGTCCATGAGGTGGCGTGCGTCGGCGGCCGGAAGGGTGCTCATTTCATCCACATGATCAGTGCACACGACACGACAGAAACCCGGAAACGCATCCGCGGCCGAGTCAGCCACCCTTACCACACGACATAAGCCATCCTCCCAGAGCAGATCACCGCCGGGATTCGCGCAGAGTTCGCAAGCCATATATCCAGTCACCGAGCAAGGATAGCGCCATTCGGCCGGTCTGTGCTAGCCGGTCGCCTGGCTGCAGTACCGCGGCCTAGTCCCGTTCACAGCAATACCCGTTCAATGCCGCCGCTGTTGGCGGCGCGGAGGTAGTCCTGCATCCAGTCAGGGCCGAGAATCGATCGGGCCATTTCGACCACGATGTAGTCGGCGGTTATGTCCGCATCACTGTCGTAGCGCGACAGGCCTTGCAGGCAGGATGGACAGGACGTCAGGATCTTCACTTTACCGCCGGTGGTCGATCCTGGCCCGTTGCGCAGGCGCGCGGCCCCGGCCTCGATCTCTTGCTGCTTGCGAAAGCGGATCTGGGTCGACACGTCGGGTCGCGATACGGCCAGTGTTCCCGATTCGCCGCAGCAGCGATCATTCAGATCGACTTGCTGCCCCATCAAGGTGTTGGCCACCTTGATGCCCGAATGGTGCTTCATCGGCGTATGGCAGGGCTCATGGTACATGTAGCGCATGCCACTCACACCATCGAGCTTGATATCCTTTTCATACAGCCATTCGTGGATGTCCACCAGCCGGCAGCCGGGAAAGATCTTGCCGAATTCGTACTTTAGCAACTGGTCCATACAGGTGCCGCAGGACACCACGACGGTCTTGATGTCGAGGTAGTTCAGCGTGTTGGCGACGCGGTGGAACAGCACGCGGTTGGCCGTAGTGATGGCCTGGCCCTTGTCCTCGTCGCCGCTGGAGGTCTGCGGGTAGCCGCAGCACAGGTAGCCCGGCGGCAGCACGGTGGTGGCACCGGCATGCCAGAGCATGGCCTGCGTCGCCAACCCAACTTGTGAGAACAGTCGCTCCGAACCGCAGCCGGGGAAGTAGAACACCGCTTCCGATTCGTCGCCGGCCCGTTTCGGATCGCGGATCACCGGAATCAGGCTATCGTCCTCGACGTCGAGCAGCGCACGCGATGTACGCATCGGCACATCTTTCGGCATCGGCTTGTTGAGGAAATGGATCACCTGCGCCTTGATGTCGGGGCGACCCAGGGTGGCCGGCGGATGTTTGACGCTGCTCTGGATCAGGCCGAAGGACTTCGCCAGGGTGTGCCCCAGGCGTTGCGCCTGGTAGCCGAGCTGGATCATGCCGGCGCGCACCAGCTTGATCGTGGTCGGGTCGGTGGCGCTGAGGAAGGCCATTGCCGCCGCCGACCCCGGATTGAACTTCTTCTTGCCCTGGCGGCGCAGGAAATTGCGCATCGCCACCGAGACGTCGCCGAAATCGATATCGACCGGGCAGGGCGTCACGCACTTGTGGCACACCGTGCAATGGTCGGCGACATCCGAAAACTCGTCGAAATGCTGCAATGATATGCCGCGCCGCGTCTGCTCTTCGTAGAGGAAGGCCTCGATCAGCAGCGAGGTACCGAGGATCTTGTTGCGCGGGCTGTAGAGCAGGTTGGCGCGCGGCACGTGGGTCGAGCACACCGGCTTGCACTTGCCGCAGCGCAGGCAGTTCTTGATCGAGTCGGAAATCATGCCGATGTCCGACTGCTCCATGATCAGCGATTCGACGCCGAGCAGGGCAAAGGACGGCGTGTAGGCGTTGGAAAGGTCGCCGCGCATGTGCGACAGATTCATCAGCTTGCCGCGGTTAAAGCGGCCTTCCGGATCGATCCGCTGTTTGTAGTCGCGGAACGGACGGATTTCGTCCTCGCTCAAGAACTCCAGTTTTGTAATGCCGATGCCATGTTCGCCGGAAACCACGCCGCCCAGGCTTTTCGCCAGCGCCATGATGCGTTCGACGGCCTTGTACGCGGTCTGCAGCATCGCGTAGTGGTCGGAGTTGACCGGGATGTTGGTATGCACGTTGCCGTCACCGGCATGCATGTGCAACGCGACGAAGACGCGGCCGCGTAAGACCTCCTTGTGGATCGCCGTGATGCGCTCCAGCACCGGCCGGAAGGCATTGCCGTCGAACAGCGCCTCCAGCGGCGCCTTGAGTTCAGTCTTCCACGATACACGCAGGCGATAATCCTGCAACTCGGCGAAGTGCCGGTCGAGGTTGTCCACCAGCCCCTGCCAGTAGCCGCGCACCTCGGCGATGGTTTCCAGCGCCTGCTCGCGACGGTCGCCCAGCAGCAGCTCGGGGTCGAGATTGGCGTCACCCGCGTGCAGTGGCAGCTCGCCCTCGAGGAACTCGGCCAGCGCATCGGCCAGTTCGATCTTGTTGGCCAGCGACAGCTCGATGTTGATGCGCTCGATGCCGTCGCAATAATCTCCCATGCGCGGCAGCGGAATGACCACGTCCTCGTTGACCTTGAAGGCGTTGGTGTGCTTCGAGATCGCGGCGGTGCGTGCGCGGTCGAGCCAGAAGGTCTTGCGCGTCTCCGGCGAGACGGCGATGAAACCCTCGCCGCTGCGCGCATTGGCCAGCTTCACCACGGCGGAGGCGGCCGCCATCACCGCGGTATCGTCCTCGCCGACAATGTCGCCGATCAGTACCATCTTGGGGCGGCCGTGGCGCTTTGCCTTGGTCGCGTAGCCGACGGCGCGCACGTAGCGCTCGTCGAGGTGTTCCAGTCCAGCCAGCAGCACGCCGGCCGCGAGACCGGCGCCACCGGGCTTGAAGTAATCCGTGATCTCGACGATCGACGGCACGGCATCCGTGACGCGGCCGAAGAATTCCAGGCAGACCGTGCGCGTCACCGGCGGCATCTTGTGCAGCACCCAGACCGCCGAGGTGATCAGGCCGTCAGTGCCTTCCTTCTGCACGCCGGGGATGCCGGCGAGGAACTTGTCGGTGACATCCTTGCCCAGGCCTTCCTTGCGGAACTGTTTGCCCGGCACATCAAGTTGTTCCTCGCCGAGCTTCTTCCTGCCCGTCGCGTCGTAGCGCGTGAGGCGGAAGCTGACCAGCTCCTGCTCGTGGATCTTGCCGAAGTTGTGATTGAGGCGTTCGACGTCCAGCCAGTTGCCGTCTGGCGTCACCATGCGCCACGAGGCCAGGTTGTCCAGTGCCGTGCCCCACAGCACGGCCTTCTTGCCGCCGGCGTTCATGGCGATGTTGCCGCCGATGCAGGAGGCATCGGCCGATGTCGGGTCGCAGGCGAAGACCAGGTTGGCCTTCTCTGCCGCTTCCATGACGCGGCGCGTGACGAGTCCTGCACCGGTACGCACCGTGGCGTAGTCGCGCGCATTTTTTCCAATCAGGCCGGGCAGACGCTGCATCTCCACCGTGCCCAAGTCGATCAGCTTCTCGGTGTTGATCACCACCGACAGCGCATCCAGCGGCACTGCGCCGCCGGTATAGCCGGTGCCACCGCCGCGCGGGATGATGGTCAGGCCGAGCTCGATGCAGGCGCGCACCAGTGGCGCCATTTCCTCTTCGGTGTCCGGCGCCAGCACGATAAAGGGATACTCGACGCGCCAGTCGGTCGCGTCGGTGACATGCGAGACGCGCGCCAGGCCGTCGAAGCAGATGTTGTCCTTGCGCGTGTGGCGCGCCAGGGCTTTCTGCGCTTTCTTGCGCAGGCTGCGGGTCTCCTCGAACCAGCGCTCGAAAGCCTGTACGGCTCCTTGCGCGGCAGTAAGCAGCAGGGCAACACGCTCATTACCCTCGCGCCGCTTGTCGATTTCGCGCAGGCGATGACGCAAGGCTTCTACCAGCGCCTCACGGCGCTCCCGATTTCCCAGCAAATCGTCTTCGAGATAGGGGTTGCGCCGCACCACCCAGATGTCGCCCAGCACCTCGTAGAGCATGCGCGCCGAGCGGCCGGTGACGCGTTCGCCGCGCAGCTCCGTCAGCGTCGCCCACGCGTCGCTGCCCAACAGGCGAATGACGATTTCGCGGTCGGAGAACGAGGTGTAGTTATAGGGGATTTCGCGCAGGCGGGCGGACATGCTGAGTTTCGATGGAGCGAAAG
>CAMBRI010000029.1 GCA_945870205.1 Sulfuritalea hydrogenivorans sk43H
CTCGGCAAGGCCCTGCAAGGCGCCGCGATAGATCCCGTAACTGAGCTTCTCGGTCAGCGGATTGGAGAGGAACAGTTTGACGTCGTCGCGCAGCAAATCGGCGGCACTCCCGATGCATTTGGGATTGCCTTTCCTGACCAGCAGGGCCATGCCCCGACTGCGCATGAACGGCTTCTGCGCCGCGAGATGACCACCCGCCACGGCCCGCTGGAGCACCGCCGGCGGCCCGATCATCACATGCGCCTTGATCGACAGTCGCAGGTTGCCGATGTCTACATGCCCTGCCGACATCCAATCCAGCGTCAGGGCAGGTGGCGTGGTCGAGTAGAAGATGTCATCGACCCCGGGGTTCCGTGCGAGAAACGCCGCCAGCACTTCCTGCAGTGCCATATGGTGGTTGCCGTCGGACACCACCACCAGGCGCGCACGCAGCGGATCGCCATGAAAGTCCAAACAGATGTTCGATCCCGGCTGCGCCAGCCGCACACCGTCGCCCCCGGACGGCCCGGCGATCTCCGCCGGCCAGTTCAGGCTAGCCAAGGCCGGTGACCGCCGGCGCGGTCAGGTAAACGTGGGGAACAGGGCAGAAGTCCATACCTTCGCATCATCAATCTGCCTGCCGAAGAAGTAAACCGGACGATGGCCATGCGGGCCGTTGTGCGGATCGATGTTGAGCGTGCCGCTGACTTCGCGCGGCGCCGGCGCATCGCTCATGCGCTCGAAGGCGAGGAACATCTCGACGCCGGGCAAATCCTGCCTCATACGTGCAGCCTCGAGCAGTTCGGCGCCGGTGATTTCCCAGCTGAAGCTCGGACAATGCACGAAGGGGTTGCCCTTGAGTGGATCGCCGACCTTGACGTAGCCGTCGATGGTGCCTTCGACACGGATTCGCGCCGTGGCCAGGTGCGAGACATCCAGCTCGATGGCGTCGACATCGCCATAGGTGTCGCTCTTGAAGCCGACCGTGGTGGCCGATTCGCGCCAACAGGTTTCCTCGATGTGCTCGAAGCCGCGCCCGGCGAAGTCGTTGATCACCGCGTTGGTGATGGTGATCTTTCCTTTCCACGCCGCCCAGCGGTAGCGGTCCTTGACCCGCGCGCCGCCCCAGCGGAAGCGGATCTTGCGCTCCGAGTAACCCAGTTCCTGCTGCAGGTCGCGGCGCCAGATCTCGCCCGTGTGGTCGCAGGCAACGATCTCGTCCCAGCCGGCCTCGCCGAGGAAGCGGTAGTCGATGGTGGCCGGGCCCAGGTGCGAGAACTCGTCGCCCATGATGTGCTTGCCGCAGCGGATCAGGCCATAGGTTCGCTCGCCCGTGGAGGCAAAGGTATGACGCGCGCGCAGGGCCTCGGCGATGGCCTTGCGCGACAGTTCCGGCGCGATCACGCCGGACATGCCGCCCTTGGTGCCGAACACCGCCGTGCCCGGCACGCCGCCGCCGCAACGGCCGCGGTGCTCGTCACCGGCCATCGAGGCGCCGATCTTGTAGCCACGAGTCATGGCTTCCTGATAGAGCCAGCCGAAGTGGCCCCAGCTCGAGCCGATCTCGATCAGGCGCTCCAGCGCCGGATAATGCCAGTCGAGTATGCAGCGCCGTCCGCCGACATGCGGTATCAGCAGGTGCCCGGCCGGGTCGTGGGCGTAGGCCGCCCAGAGTTCTTCCAGCGGCCAGGCGCCGGGCTCGACGCCGCCGCCCTTCATCTCCTCGTTCCACTCCACCGAGCGCACGTGCTCGCCGGTCTTGAGATAGGGAAACTCCGGTTCGCCGTCATGCAGGAAGACCACGTTGTGGTCGCCGCCGGCGCAACTCGATCCGCACCACTCGGTGCCCGGATAGGCGACGAAGCTACCGTCCGTCGAAATCTCGCGGATCAGCTCGACGGTCTTCTTCCATTTCTCGGTGGTGATGTTGAAGTCGTTGTGGGCGAAGGCGAGGATGTCGAGGCCCGTCACGTCGCGGCCGTAGGTCAGGTTGTAGCTGGTCGAGTTGGTGCCTATTGTGTCTTCGGAATGGACGTGCAGATCGCAGTAGTAGATGCGCGGCACGGCGAGCGCCGCATCGACGGTGACGTAGAAATTCTGCGGCTTGACCCAGGGATGTTCCGGCAGGCTGGCGCTGATGGCCAGTTCGCCCGCGGCCGTCGTCGGGAGGTCTTCCAGCAGCAGCACGGCCCAGCCCTGCTCGGCCAGGCGCACCTCCGTCTCATAGACGGGCTTGCCGTCCAGCGTGGCCTTGATCAACACCTTGTCGGCCCGGTTCCAGCAGGTGTTGCCCCATTGGTCCTCGGAGCGCAGGCGCAGGGGAAATTTCTCGCCGGCGCGGACGATGCGCGAACCGGCCCACATCAGTTGCGCCGGGGCGCCGGGCTTGATGTCGATCACCAGGTCCTCGCCGATCGAGGCAAAACGTGATGTGCCCAACGGATCGACATAGCAGCGGATGCGGAAGAATTCCTCGACGAAGGTCTGCACCCGCGTGCCGGCGCCGCCGAAGCGGCGATCGCCCAAACGAATGATGATGTGGTCGCCGGCCTTCAGGTAGCCATCGTAGGTATCGACGATCACCGCCTTCTGGAAGGGCCGCTCATGGCCCTTCTGATCGAAGCGCACGCTGAGCTTCTGCACCGTGGCCGGGCTCTGGCCGGGAATGGTCGGTGCAGCGTGGTATTCGGCCGAGATGTAGTTGGCCCCGGAAGGTTCGGTGTTCTGGAACAGTGCCCAGTCGGAATAGAAGCGAAAGGTCGCCTTGAACCAGGAGCCGTCGGCCATACCCGAGGCGCCCAGTTCATAGTCGATGATGATCTCCTGCCATGAGCCGGCCTCCATGCGCTCGATGTTGCAGGAGACCTTGCCGAGGAAGGGCATGTCCTTGGTGACCTGGTACAGGCCGGGGGGGGCGGTGTAATCGCCGAGCCGCTTCTTCAGCTCAGCATTGCTCATCTTCTTCATGCGCTTGTTCCCATCTCGATAATATTCAAAAATTGTGCGGAATCACCGGCCGTGAATTGCTGGCCCCTTGCATTGGAGCGACGCCGGTCACTTGAACGGCCACGGGGCCGACGGGTCCCATACCGGCAGGCCCATGAAGGCGTACCACGGCGCCATGATGCAGATGCCATAGGTGATTCCGATCAGCACCGACACCCAGCCGACCTTGGCGTAGTCCGCCGTGGTGAAGGTGCCGCTGCTGTAGGCGATCACCGCGGCGGTGATCTGCGTCGGCAGGATGTAGGCGAAGGTGTCGGTGTCGGATACCAGCATGGTGAAGGCCACCGGATGCAGCCCGAGCTTGGGCGCCAAGGCCAGCAGTATCGGCGCCAGCATGGTGATGGCCGCCACGTTGGAGAGCATGCCCAGCCGAATGACGTGGGTGCCCAGCATCAGGATAAGCAGGATCATCCACCAGGCATGACCCTCGGCCAGCGGATGGACGATGTCGGCCAGCCACTGCGCCAGCCCGGTGCTGCCCATCGCCGCCGACATCGACAGGGCGCCGGCCAGCAGCAAGAAGGTGCCCCAGAGGGTGCGGTCCTGCAATTCCTTCCACTTGAAGCCAAACAGTCCCGGAATGAACAACAGCGCGAGTCCGATCAGCGCGGCGTTGTGCGACTTGACGCCATGGCCCTTCCAGCTGGCGACGCCGTTTTCCGTGACCCACAGGAAGGCGATGAAACCGAAGATGGCCAGGATCAGCCATTCCGTCTGGCTCATGCGCGGCTGTTCGGCGTGCTGCTTCTGCACCGCCTCGTAGCCGCCGCTGATGCCCACGGCGCGGGTCTTGAAGTAGTACTGCACCCACCACTGGGTGACGATGAACATGCCCAGGTAGGGCCACTGCAGCTTGAACCAGTCGAAATAGGACAGGTTCAGCGCCAACTCGGTTTCGAACAGGCCGACCAGCACCAGGTTGGGCAGGTGCGCCGTCATGATGCACATGCCGCTGATCATCGAGCCATAGACCAGTGTCTGGATGACGATGGCTTTCTTGCCGGCGCGTTCCTCGGGTGTGTCGCCGAACATCTCGGTGATGCCGTTCACTACCGGCAGCAAAGTCGCGGCGCGGGCGTTGGCGGCGGGGATAATCAGCGAGAGCACCAGGTTGGCGGCGAACATGGCCCAGATCACGCCATTGACTGTCTTGACCTTGAGCTTGTGCAGCAGCCCCAGCGCGATGCGCCGGTCGAGGCCCGCCGCCTGCATCACGGCCGCGAAGATGAAGGCGGCGAGGCAGAGGAAAACCACCGGCGTGCCGAAGCCGCTGGCCGCCTTGGGAAAGGGATTCACGGCGCCGGTCATCGCCAACAGCATCGGAATCAGCATGCCGGAAATACCCACCGGTATTGCCTCGGTGATCCACATGGTGCAGGCCCAGACCATCACCGCCAGCGTCGCCTTGCCGGCGACCGTAAGCCCTTCCGGCGTCGGGATCACCCACAGGATCAGGAAAAATGCGGCCCAGGCGGTGACGAAGCCGGCGAAACATTTTCCGGGCGAGCGTCCGGATTCGCGGATGTTGGCCGCCCAGTTGGCGACGAATCCAACGTCGGCTGTCGGCATCGCTTGGCTCATCGACGGCCCCTCTTACTGGAGGTTGGCGGCGGTCAGGGAAACCAGCAGGACGCCGATCACCGTGCTGCCGTCCTTGACCGGCGCCGAAATCTGCACCGTATCGATGTTGGTGCTCGGATCCGGCTTCGATTCGCCCTGCTGCCAGACCTTGCCGTCATTCATCGATGTATCGAAGTTCGGCCGGCCCTTGCCGAGGTAAACCGCTGGCATCGAAGTGAAGGCGACGCGATGACTCTTGTCGCCGGAGAGGACGATCTTGTTGATGCCCTTGGCGTCGGCATTCATCCACTTGGTGACGATTTGTCCTGCCGCGTTGTCGACCAACCCCTTGACGACGGGGTCACTCTCCTTTAACTCGCGCCACTTGGCGTTGCCCATCATGGGGATCGGTCCCGTGGCGTTGGATTCCTTTACTGCTTTCACTATCAGGGGGTCGGCGGCCCAAGCAGCCGCCTGCTTCTTGTAGGCGTCTATCTTCGGCTGCATTTTTGCGGTGACATCCCCCGCCCAGGCGAGGCCCGCACCACCCAAGGCGAAACAGCAGACCATCACTCTAATTGCCGAGCGTGAAATCATCTGGAACAATATATCGTGTGTCATTGCTTCCTCCGTTTGTCCGGCCTCATCGTTCGGTGGAAAGGCCAAGCTTCGTCTCCCCCGACATCTTGTCGAAACATCCATGCTTGCGTTACCTGAACCGCGTGACTAGTATTCGGCACTTGTCGGAGCGTGTCTGTCGGCCAGCCGACATTCGGCAATAACATCGGGGAGAAGCTTTGGAAGCAAATCAAGGCCACGGCGCCCTCCAGTCGGGGCAGACGGATTTTTTGGCGCGATTGAGCAGCACGGACGCCGAAGATCTGATACTGGCCAGTCAGCGCAAGCTATATGCCAAGAATGAATTCGTCTTCAAGGCGGGGGATGCGGGCCGACATGTCTATTTCCTGAAGCATGGGCGCGTCAAGATTTGCCAACCCGCGCAAGACGGCAAGGATGTGATTCTCTGGTTCTGCTTTGCCGGAGACATGTTTGGCATGGCGGAGGCCGCTCAGGGTGGCGGGCGCATTGTGCACGCCCAATCCTGCGAGGCTTCCGAAGTACTCGTCCTCTCGCAGACCGAGCTGACCGAGTACCTGCGGACCCATACCGACGCCGCGCTACTCATTATGCAGGTCATGGCCGGACGCCTGCGCGCGCTGGGCGATGTCATCGTCAATCTTATCAATGATGATGCGAGGACACGCATCATCAAACTGATTCTCAGGCTTGCCACTCGTCACGGGTTGAGGGTTGGCCAGGATATCCACCTCAACATTCAGCTTACCCACCAGGAAATCGCCGACATGGTCGGTGCCACCCGCCAGACCGTTAGCGGCGTGCTGGGCGACTTGCAGCGCCAGGGTCTGATGCGCCTGGAGAACCGCCGAATCAGGATTGACAGCGTCGAGTTTTTCGACGAGATGAGCAATCCCACCTGATGCGGCGGGGCGCAGTAAATGGGGAAGATCGGCTGGACTAAACGTCGATGTTGCGGGCGTAGAGCGCGTTCGATTCGATGAACGCACGGCGCGGCTCGACATCATCTCCCATCAGGGTCGTGAATATTTCGTCGGCTGCGATGGCGTCATCTATCTGCACACGCAGCAGGCGGCGCACGGTTGGATCCATGGTCGTTTCCCATAATTGCCCGGGATTCATTTCTCCCAGACCTTTGTAACGCTGCTTGGCGAGACCACGCTCTACTTCATTGAGCATCCATTTCATTGCGTCGGCAAAACTGGTGACGGCCAGCGATTTTTCGCCGCGACGAATCACCGCGCCTTCTCCCATGAGACCGGAAATCATCTGCGCCGTGCGGCGGATCTGAAGATAGTCGCCCGACAACAGGAAATCCTCGTCTATGCGACCGGTACGCAGGTTGCCATGACGCATGCGAATCACCACCAGCATCCAGCGCTCATGCTTGTCATCGAAGCGCGCTTCGATGCGGACGGCCGGCGAAAGATATGCCGCAATGCGCTCGGCGCTGTCGCGTGTCGCTGCTTCGCTGGCCGTATCAACGGCGATATCGTGCGCCAGCAGAGCGTGTAGAACTTCACCATCGATGAAATCGGTGACGCGCGTAATTACGGCTTCCGACAGCAGGTAGGCCCGCGCCAGCGCTCCTAGTGCTTCGCCCTCGACAACTGCGGCGCCCGCGCGCGGTGTCAGTTGCGTTCCATCCAGGGCCAGGCGCAACAGATGTTGATTGAGCTCGTGGTCGTCCTTGATGTAGGTTTCGCTCTTGCCGTGCTTGATCTTGTACAGGGGTGGCTGGGCGATATAGATGTACCCGCGCTCGACCAGTTCCGGCATTTGCCGATAGAGGAAGGTCAGGAGCAGAGTGCGAATGTGCGCGCCATCGACGTCGGCGTCGGTCATGATGATGATGCGGTGATAGCGCAGCTTGGCGATATCGAAATCTTCGGCACCGATACCGCAACCCAGCGCGGTCACCAGGGTAACGATCTGCTCGCTGGAGATAACCTTGTCATAACGGGCCTTTTCCACATTCAGGACCTTGCCGCGCAAGGGCAGGATGGCCTGAAACTTTCGATCACGCCCCTGCTTTGCCGAGCCGCCCGCGGAGTCGCCCTCGACTATGTAGATTTCGCACAGGGCCGGATCCTTTTCCTGGCAATCCGCCAGTTTACCGGGCAGGCCCAGTCCATCGAGGACGCCCTTGCGGCGAGTCATGTCGCGCGCCTTGCGCGCAGCTTCCCTGGCACGCGCCGCTTCGACGATTTTCCCGGTTATGATTTTCGCGTCAATCGGACGCTCAAGCAGGTAATCAGCGAGTTTCTGCGCGACAACTTCCTCGATTGCCGGGCGTGCTTCGGAAGAAACCAGTTTCATTTTGGTCTGCGAGGCAAATTTCGGATCGGGCATCTTCACCGACAGCACACACGCCAGGCCTTCGCGCATGTCGTCACCGGTAATCTCGACCTTGGCTTTCTTGGCGATTTCGTTTTCTTCAATGTACTTGTTGATGACGCGGGTCATCGCCGCGCGCAGACCGGTCAGGTGGGTACCACCGTCGGATTGAGGAATGTTGTTGGTGAAGCAAAGTACCTGCTCGGCGTAGGAGTCGTTCCATTGCATGGCAACTTCGACGTCGATGTTGACCCCGTTCTGGACCGATACACCGGACGAGTGAAACACCGCCGGATGAAGTACTGTCTTGGTGCGATTGATGTACTCGACGAAACCTTTGACCCCTCCTGAGAAGGCAAAGTCCTCTTCTTTCACATTGCGCTGATCGATCAATTTGATCTTGACGCCGTTATTGAGGAAAGACAACTCGCGCAGACGCTTGGCGATGATGTCGTAGTGATATTCGACATGGCCAAATATTTCCTCGTCGGCCATGAAATGTACTTCGGTGCCTCTCTTTTCGGTATCACCGAGCACTTTCAGCGGCGACACCTCGACGCCGTTCTGGATTTCGAGCAGGCGATCCACCGCGTGCCCGCGATTGAACTCCATGAGGTACTTCTTGCCGTCACGGCGAATCATCAGGCGCAACCATTTCGACAAGGCATTGACGCAAGAAACGCCGACGCCATGCAATCCACCGGACACTTTGTAGGAGTTCTGATTGAACTTGCCTCCGGCATGCAGGACACACATGACTATTTCTGCTGCGGAGCGCTTCGGTTCGTGCTTATCGTCGAACTTTATACCGGTCGGGATGCCGCGCCCGTTATCGGTGACCGAAATCGAGTTGTCGGTATGGATGGTGATGACTATGTCGTCGCAATGCCCCGCCAGTGCTTCATCGATCGCGTTATCGACTACTTCGAACACCATGTGATGCAAACCGGTGCCATCGGATGTATCGCCGATGTACATGCCGGGACGCTTTCTGACGGCCTCTAGTCCTTCTAGCTGCTGAATGCTGGATTCATCGTAAGCGGGTGCTGTGGTGCTATCGATCATGGGGTTCTTTTCATTTTGAATATCAAATGCGCATCGGCATCACAACGTACTTGAAAGTCTCGTTTCCAGGCAGGACGAAAAGAGCGCTTGAATTGGCGTCGGCGAGATGAAGTTCAATGGTTTCATTGTTGACGTTGTTCAACACATCGAGCAGATAAGTGACATTAAAGCCAACGTCGAGTGCTTCGCCGCTGTAGTCAATTTCAATTTCTTCCTGCGCCTCTTCCTGTTCGGCGTTACTGGATATGATCTTTAGGCTGGCGGCACCGAGGACCAGGCGGACGCCGCGAAACTTTTCATTGGTCAGGATTGCAGCACGCAGCAAGGAATGCAGGAGAGCATCACGCGAGAGTTTGATTAGTTTGCTGTGATGCTGAGGAATGACTCTTTCATAATCCGGAAACTTTCCATCGATCAGTTTGGAAACGAGCTCGATATTGCCGAAACTAAAGCGGGCCTGATTCGGCGTTAAGGTTATTTCCAGGGGGTCATCGTTGTCCGCCAATTGCCGCGACAACTCGAGTACCGTCTTGCGTGGAAGGATGACGTCGATCGGTGCTGGCGTGTCGGGAAGTGTTTCAGCGGCATAAGCAAGTCGGTGGCCATCGGTGGCGACCATACGCAATTCATTGCCTTTAGCGACTAGCAGCAAACCGTTGAGGTAGTAGCGTATGTCCTGCTGCGCCATCGCATACTGAACCAGTGCAAGCAGACGTTTCATCTGCTTTTGAGTGATCGACAATCGCGATGACTGACCATCGGTAGTGGCCATGCGCGGGAAATCCTCGGCCGGCAGCGTCTGCAAGTTAAAGCGGCTTTTGCCGGCTTTGAGCTGAAGACGTTTGTCGTCAAGAGTCAAGCTGACCTCGGCTGTTTCAGGTAATGAGCGCAAGATATCCTGAAGTTTTCTTGCACCTACCGTCATTGCGGCTTTTTCCGCACCGATGGTTGGTGTTTGCGTCGTTATCTGAATTTCAATATCTGTCGCAAGCAGTGTCAGCTTCTCTCCATCCTTTTCCATGAGAACGTTCGAGAGGATGGGCAGCGTATGGCGCTTTTCGACTATTCCGCAGACAGACTGCAACGGAAAAAGAAGTTGATCGCGTGGACCTTTAAATAGGAGCATATATAGATCTCTTATGATTAATAAGGGAAGCTCTTTACTGTGGATAAGCTAATATTATTGTTTAAATTCAGTAAATTGAAACGTGGATAAGCGGGTTGAAAAACCCTTGTTTGGGGTGTGAGTGATTGTGGATGAAATATACCGGAGCTGTTCCAAGTAGTTGTTATCCACAATTCTTCAATACCTGATACAGGGTACTTACTCACAGGCTAGCCTTTGATTGTTTGCATCAGAACATGCAGGTCGTTATTGAGGCGGCTGTCTTTGCCACGCAGGTCAATGATGGTGCGGCAAGCGTGCATCACCGTGGTGTGGTCTCGTCCACCAAAAGCTTCGCCAATCTCAGGCAAGCTATGGGACGTAAGTTCGCGGGTTAGCCACATCGCAACTTGGCGAGGTCTGGCGATCGCGCGGGTGCGTTTCTGGGAGTACATGTCGGCAACTTTTATTTTATAGAACTCTGACACGGTTTTTTGGACTAGTTCGAGTGATATCTGCCGATTAGTTGCACCTATTATGTCGCGCAGGGCTTCCTTCGCGACTTCAAGATTGATCTCGCGGCCGTGAAAACGGGCATAAGCGACTACGCGATTCAATGCTCCTTCGAGTTCCCTCACGTTGGAACGAAGGTTCTTGGCGATCAGAAAAGAAACCTCATCTGAAACACTAATATGCTCAGCCTCGGCTTTCTTCTTGAGGATGGCGATGCGCATTTCCAGTTCCGGCGGTTCGATGGCAACTGTCAGACCCCAGTCAAAGCGCGATACAAGACGTTCTTCAAGGCCCTGGACATCTTTTGGATAGGTATCACAGGTAATGATAATTTGTTTTTTTGCTTCAACCAGAGCATTGAAAGCATAGAAAAATTCTTCTTGTGTCCGTTCTTTGCGATTAAAAAACTGAATATCGTCGATCAGCAGTAGATCAAGAGAGCGGTAGTAGTGCTTGAACGCTTCGCGCGAGTTTTGCTGGAAAGCGCGAACCACGTCAGAGAAATAATCCTCGGCATGAACATAGCGTACTTCCATGGTCGGGTTGGCAGTAAAAATGGAATTGCCAATGGCATGAATAAGGTGGGTCTTGCCCAGGCCGACACCACCGTATATGAATAGAGGGTTGTAGGAGACGCCAGGATTCATGGCAACTTGTTGGGCGGCAGCACGGGCCAGATCGTTGGCCCGACCTGTCACCAGTGTGTCAAAGGTAAATTCCCGGTTAAGGCGGGTTTTCTCATACGCGGGGTCAGAGTTTCTGGCCGAAATGACAGAAACCACAGGCTTTACTACAGGTAGCTCTTCGTCAGCGCTGACAATAACCGGTATATCCACTGGAGCATCGGCGACTCCAAGATTGATGCTAATGGGCGCTGAAAAGTATTCGACGCCGAGAGCCTCTATCTGTGTCAGATAGCGTTCTCGTACCCATTGCATCACGAAGCGGTTGGGCGCAACCAGGCGAAAATGGGTTGGTCCGGTAGGCTCCTTTTCCAGACGCAGACCTTTGATCCAGGTGTTGAACTGCTGTGCAGGAAGTTCCTGCTCGAAGCGATTCAGACAGGTGGACCAAAATTCACTCATTGCAATTGGATAGAGTCGAAATAAGGGATGTGCGCGGGATGTGGTAGTGCAAAACTGTTGTTGTTTTTGTGATCTTCTTGTCACACCCAATGGTCTTGGATGGAGCCGCATTCTAGCTGTTTCGGTAATAGTTATCCACAGCCGTGCCAATTACCGCCCTTGACAAATCCTCCGCAAAAAGCTGTAATCCGCCGTTTTTCTTAATTCAAGGGATATTGCCATGAAACGCACCTACCAGCCTTCGGTTGTGCGCCGCAAGCGCACCCACGGCTTTCTGGTTCGCATGCGTACCAGAGGCGGCCGTGCTGTGATCCGTGCGCGTCGTGCCAAAGGTCGTCATCGTCTCGGCGTCTAAAGCTGCTGCCACTTTTTGCTCCGGGCAGCGTCTGCATCGGCCGGAGGAGTTTTCTGCCGTCATGGCGGCCAAAAGAGTGCTGCGTGGTGAATGTTTTCACCTGCACTATCGCTGCGCTACCGGGCAAGAAGGGGCTCGCCTAGGATTGATGGTGCCTAAACGCTTGGCTCGTGCTGCGTCTCTGCGCAACGCGATCAAACGTCAGGGACGAGAGGCTTTTCGGCTAATGGGGATCGATGTTCTGCCCTGCGATCTGGTTCTTCGTTTGGCGCGGCCTGTCAAGGATGCAAGAGCAGGCGACAGGCTACAGAGGGTGATTTGGCGCGCGGAAATTGAGTCTCTATTGAGGCGGTTGCCAACTCTTTCGCAATGAAATCCTGGGTTGTGCAACCATTGCTATGGCTGATTCGTGCCTACCAATTGGCGCTTAGCCCCATGCTGGGCAGTCGCTGCCGTTTTCATCCGAGCTGCTCGGAGTATTCCATGGAAGCGCTGCGTCACCATGGTTTGGGCAAAGGTCTCTGGCTGGCGTTGAGGCGGATTGGGCGTTGTCATCCATGGCATCCGGGCGGGTATGATCCGGTTCCCTGAGTATTGTTTTGTAGAGGGTGCCGGTTTTGAGTTGCTAATCCCGGCATTAATCTCTCCTAATACATCGATTTCGTAGTTCTGACCTGAGTCACTGCCGAGACAGCAATGGATAACCGACGATTGATTCTGCTTTTGGTGTTCAGCTTCTCGCTGATCATGCTTTGGGACGCTTGGCAAAAGCAGAGCCAGCCCAAACTGGCAGCTGGTGGCACAGCGACAACCGTTGGAGCGGTCGCCTCGAATAGCGCTGTTCCGGTGCCTAACGTTTCGGCGGTTGGAAGCGCTGCGGTTACGGCTGCGGTACCCGTCGCCGTTGTCGCTCCTGGTGTAGCGAGCACCAGGATCCGGACCGACCTTTATGTAGCGGATATTTCTGCGCAAGGCGGCGACATTATCCGGCTCGAGCTGGTGGGCCATCCTGACACCGAAGACAAGTCCAAGAATTTTGTGCTCTTCGACAACGGTGGTCAGCACATCTATCTGGCTCAGTCCGGAGTGATCGGGGATGGCATGCCGAATCACAAGACGGAATGGAAGCTTGCGCCCGGAGATCTATCGCTCAAGGATGGCGAAAAACAGCTGGAGGTTCGACTGGAGGCCGCCGCTGCGAGCGGCGGCAAGGTCGCAAAGACTTACGTGTTTCATCGTGGTAGCTATCAGATCGATGTACGCCATGAAGGAGCTGCTGCCGGGGCTCACGCCTATTATCAGATCACACGGGATGGCAAGCCGGCCGAGGTACAGGGAAGCTCCATGATGATGGGGGTCACCACTTTTACCGGACCAGCAGTATTTACGGATGCGGAGAAATATCAGAAAGTCGAGTTCGCCGACATTCTTAAGGGCAAGGCCAAGTTCGCACAGAAGGCCGACAGCGGATGGGTGGCGATGGTCCAGCACTATTTTGTTGCTGCCTGGCTGCCATCTGGAACGACGCCGCGGGAGTTTTATATGCGCAAGGTCGGCGAGGATCTTTATTCGGCTGGGGTGATACTGCCGGTCGCTGCCGACGGCAAGAGCTCTGTGTCGCTCTATGCAGGCCCGCAGGAGCAGGACAAGCTGGAAAAGGTTGCTCCGGGCCTTGATCTCGTTGTGGACTACGGCTGGTTGACGGTGATCGCTGCGCCGTTGTTCTGGGTGCTCGGCGCGATTCATAAACTCACGGGCAATTGGGGTTGGGCCATCATCGGCCTGACTCTTTTGCTAAAGCTGGCGTTTTTCCCGCTGTCAGCCGCAAGTTACAAGTCGATGGCGAAAATGCGGGTGCTGACTCCCAAGCTGGTCAAACTCAAAGAGGCTTACGGCGATGACAAGCAGCGGCTGAATCAGGAAATGATGGCGCTGTACAAGAAGGAGAAAGTGAATCCTCTGGGGGGTTGCCTTCCGGTTCTGGTGCAGATACCCGTGTTTATTGCGCTCTACTGGGTGCTGCTTGGCACCGTCGAGATGCGCAATGCGCCCTGGCTTGGCTGGATTCACGATTTGTCGGTCAAGGATCCATTTTATGTTCTGCCGCTGATCATGGGCGCGACGATGTTCATCCAGACCAAGCTCAATCCAACGCCGCCGGACCCCATACAGGCCAAGGTCATGCTATTCATGCCGATCATGTTCACCGGGATGTTCCTGTTCTTCCCGGCGGGTCTGGTGCTCTACTGGACGGTGAACAATATCCTTTCGATCGCCCAGCAATGGCAGATCACCCGTCTCGTCGAGGCCGGGGAAAAGAAGTAGCCCCGAGCCAGCGGTGGCGGGCCCCTGAAATTCGGTAGGGCCGCAGCGCTTTTGAATTAACGTGAAACACTTTGTTCGGAGCCCCCTGTGACTGGCGCGCGTAGCGCGCCGATTGATAACCCCCCGCGAGGGGGGAAGGGGGGCGGGCGAATAAGCAGCTTTTCGCGTGTCTCATCTTCTGCGGTCGGCACTCGGCGCCATGAGCGTTAGGGCGCAGCGCAGCGGCGGGGTAAAGATTCGGTTTTGAGGACTTCGGATAGAAGGCAAGGGACAAGGCATTGCCGGCGCTTCGCGCCGCCAATGCCCGCGTTCAGTTCACGGTCTGCTGAATGAACGTGCCCGAAAAGCCCAAACTGCTCTCCTGGCGTGACATCGCGTTTGTCGGCCTGCCCTCCCTGTTGCTGGCCCTGGGCGCTTTCTGGCTGGGTGCGCAGTTCATCAAGCCGGCGCCGCCGGACCGACTGATCATCAGCACGGGTGGCGAAGGCGGCGCCTACCAGATCTTTGCGGCACGCTACAAGGATGTCCTGGCGCGCTATGGCATCACGCTGGTGGATAAGCCCTCCGCGGGGTCGACCGAGAACCTGGAGCGCTTGCGCCGGCCCGATTTCGAGGTCGATGCCGCCTTCATGCAGGGCGGTACGGCACGCGCCACGGAGCGGGACGAACTGGTCTCGCTGGGTGATTTTTATTACGAACCCTTGTGGATTTTCTACCGTGAGGCGGCCTTGCGCGGCGGCGACAAGTTGCTCGACCTCAAGGGCAAACGGGTCGCGGTTGGCGGTGCAGGCAGCGGTACGCATTTCCTGGCGATGGAACTGCTGGCTGCCAATGGCCTTGATGCGGGCAACACCAGGCTGATCGAAGCCGGTGGCCTGGCTTTGCTTGAGCGTTTGGAAAAGAACGAACTGGATGCCGTGTTCGTGGTCGGACCAACGCAATCGTCGCTGGTGTGGTCGCTGCTCTACACGCCCGGCATGCGCCTGATGAGCTTGACCCACGCCGAAGCCTATACGCGGCGTTTTCCGTATTTGGCGCGGCTTGTGCTCCCGCGCGGGGCGATCGACCTGACGCAGGAAATTCCCCCGCACGACATTCAGCTGGTTTCGCCAATGTCGACCCTGTTGGTGCGCGAGGATACGCATCCGGCGCTGATCGGCCTGCTGATGCAGGCGGCGAGCGAAGTTCATGGCGAGCCCGGCGTGTTCCAGAAGCCCGGCGAATTTCCTCGGGTCGGGCACAGCGTGTTTCCGCTGTCGAAGGAAGCCGAGCGCTATTACAAGTCGGGCAAACCCTTCCTCCAGCGCTACCTGCCGTTCTGGGCGGCGACCCTGATTGACCGCGTGGTGGTGATGGTCGTGCCGCTGCTCGTGGTGCTGATCCCGCTGTTCAAGTTTGTGCCACAGATCTATGGCTGGAGAGTGCGTTCGCGCATCTATCGTCGTTACGGTGAGTTGAAATTTCTAGAGAACGAAATCAATGAAGATCCGGGCCGGCACAGCCGTGCCGAGTGGATCGAGAAGCTTGATCGCATCGAGGCCGACGCCAGTACCATTCGCACGCCACTGACCTTTTCGGACATGCTCTACACCCTGCGCGTGCATATCGATCTGGTGCGGGACATGATCCTGCGTCGCACGCCGGCCTGACTCGACTCTCAGAGGCGGCGAATCTTCTCCATCAGCGACGTCGTCGAGCGTTCGTGGATGAAGGGAATCGAGTGCACGCTGCCGCCCCAGTTCATCACCTCGCGGTAGCCGACGATTTTTTCGACGGGCCAATCGCCGCCCTTGACCAGCATGTCCGGGCGACAGTCAAGGATGCGATCGAGCGGTGTGTCCTCGTCGAACCAGGTCACCAGCGCCACGCTTTCGAGCGAGGCCAGGAGCGCCATGCGATCCGCCAGCGGATTCACCGGGCGATCCTCGCCCTTGCCCAGGCGTTTGACCGAAGCATCCGAATTGGCGGCAACGATCAGCGCGGCGCCGAGGCTGCGGGCCTGCGCCAGATAGGTGACGTGGCCGCGGTGCAGGATGTCGAAACAGCCATTGGTGAACACCAGCGGTCTCGGCAATAAGGCGATGCGCGCCGCAAGATCCGCGGGAGCGACGATCTTGGCCTCGAAGGCAGGTGGCGGATACGCCATGTTGCGGCGCCTTTACTTCTGCGCCGGCCTGGCTTCCGGTGCCGGCAGGTTGTCCATTACTCTGGCCTGTTCCGGACTGATGATTTCGAACACGCGCACGACCTTCTGTACGCCGCCCGTGGTGCGCGCGATCTCCACCGAGGCATCGGCTTCGGCCTGGGTCACCAGTCCGATCAGAAATACCACCCCGGCTTCGGTCACCACCTTGACGTGGTTGGGAGCGAACTTGCCGGCATCGACAAAGCGTGCCTTGACCTTCGATGTGATGTAGGAATCGTTGCTGCGCCCACCGAAGCTCGAGGCCCCGGCGATGGCCAGTTCGTTGCTGATCGACTTGACGTTGGGTACGGCAGAAACCAGTTTTTCCACATCGGCCTTGATCGCCTCGCTGGGCACTTCGCCGGTCAGCAGCAACATTCGGTTGTAGCTGACGACATTGACATGGACGTTGTCACCGTGCTTTTCGCTGATACGGTTGCCAGCGCGCAGTTCCATGCTCTGGTCGGAGAGAAAGGTCTCCGAATTGCGGCGATCGTTCAGCATCAAGGCGCCGGTGCCGACGCCCACTGCGGCGGCGCCGAAGCAGCCGGCGAGGATAGGCGTGCATAGGGCCAGTAAAGCCAGGTTGCGCAGTCGTGTGCCAACGTTGGACTTGATGTTCATTGCGTTTCTCCCAGTATCAAGGCATCGATGCCGTCGCACAGGCAGTGGATGGCGAGCAGATGTACTTCCTGTATGCGGGCCGTGCGTTCCGCCGGTACGCAGAGGTGGATATCGTCGGGGCCGAGCAATGCGGCGATCTTGCCACCCTGCTTGCCGGTCAGCGCCACCACGGCCACGCCACGGGCATGGGCGGCATGGATGGCTTCGATCACATTGGGTGAGTTGCCCGAGGTCGAAATCGCCAGCAGCACGTCGCCGGTTCGGCCCAGCGCCTGCACCTGCTTGGCGAATACGTCTTCGTAGCGGTAATCGTTGGCGATCGAGGTCAGCGTCGAGGTATCGGTGGTCAGCGCGATGGCCGCCAGCGGCGGGCGCTCCTTTTCGAAGCGATTCAGCAGTTCGGCGGCAAAGTGCTGCGAGTCGGCGGCCGAGCCGCCATTGCCGCAAGCCATCACCTTGCCGCCGCCCTTGAGGCTGGCGACCATGCGGCGCGTGGCGGCTTCGATGGGCACCACCATGGCGGCGAGCGCCGCCAGCTTGGTTTGGGCGCTGTCCTGAAATTGTTGTTGTATGCGGTCGGCGAGTGACATGGATCGGGTCTTTGCGGGGATGACGAATGTTAGCAGGGAAGGATAGCCGGGTCGGGCGCCGGTCCGAGGTCGGAATAGCGGGTCTAGAGCACGACAAATACTTCAATCAGTACCCGCTGCCAGGGGTTCCTGTGCTGGCGCAGCCGGGCGATGCGGGCATCGACCGGCTCGCCGCCATCCATGGCAGAGGCAACCGTGCGATTTTCGGCGCGAGGCAGATAGCCTAGCTTTTGGCCGCGCCATTCGATGCGCACGGCGTTGGTGTCGTGCGGATTGTCGGCTTCGCGTACCAGGGTCAGGCGATCACCCTCGCGCATCTCCTGCCACAGGGATTCGCCGGCGTGATATTGAAAGCCGGCCAGGGGCGAGCTTTGCACCAGAATGCGTACCTCTGCGGCCAGAGCGCCTGGTGAGACCGCCAGGGAAATCATTAACCACAGAGACACAGAGGCACAGAGAAAAGCTGAAAAGGTCTTTGTTCTCTCAGTGCCTCTGTGTCTCTGTGGTGAAAGGCTTTGACTCATCAAGCTAATCCGCGGAAAACGCATTGCGCAGCCATTCGATGTTTTTCGGTTCGAGGCCGTCGAGCAACACGCAGTCGAAACGGCAGGGGGTTTCGCCGTGGCGCAGCAGCCAGTGTCGCGCCGCCAGGATCAGGCGGGCCTGCTTGGCGGCAGTGATGCTGGCCGCCGCGCCGCCGAAATCGCCGCGGCTGCGCAGGCGGACTTCGACGAATACCGTGGTTTTGCCATCGCGGCAAATCAGGTCGATCTCGCCACCGCGCACCCGGAAGTTGCGTTCGATGAGCGAAAGCCCTGCGCGCTGCAGGTAATCCGCGGCCAATTGCTCGGCCGCCGCACCTTTGGCTTGCCGTGTGCTCATCGGACTTCTGGGCGCTCTAGAATGCAGGACATGGAAAATGCATTGTATGTTGTCGCCACGCCGATCGGAAATCTGGGAGACATCAGCCTGCGGGCGCTGGAAATCCTGCGTGGCGTTGATCTGGTCGCTTGCGAGGACACCCGACACGCGCGCCACCTGCTTGATCACCATGGCATCAAGGTGCCGACCCTCGCACTGCATCAGCACAACGAAAACGAGGCCGCGGAGAAACTGGTGCGACTGCTGGGCGAAGGCAAGCGCATTGCTCTGGTGTCGGACGCCGGCACGCCGGGCGTTTCCGACCCCGGTGCGCGCACGGTGGCCGCGGTGCGTGCCGCCGGATTTCGGGTGATCCCCCTGCCGGGGCCGAACGCCGCTATCGCGGCCATGTCGGCCGCCGGGCTCGCCGATCAACGTTTTCTGTTTGCTGGTTTCCTTCCGGCAAAAGTCGGCGCGCGGCGGACGGCGATTCAACAGTTGGCGGGTGTCGATGCCGCGCTGGTGTTCTACGAGGCGCCGCATCGGGTGATGGAAACGGTTGCGGAACTGGTTGAACTGCTCGGCTCGACTCGCGAAATTGTCATTGCCAGGGAGCTGACCAAAATGTTCGAACAGATTGCGCGCATGCCGCTGGCAGAGGCTCCCGCGTGGTTTGTGGCCGATGCCAATCACCAGCGCGGCGAGTTTGTGCTGATCGTGTCTGGTCCGCCACCGCGCGAAGGCCTGGATGCAGAATGCGAGCGCGTGCTGATTGCTTTGCTGGCCGAACTGCCGGTGAAGCAGGCCGCCAAGCTGGCGGCAGAGATCACCGGCCAGCCGAAGAACGCGTTGTATGCAAGGGCGCTGGCGCTGAAGGACCAGGATTTATAATTCACGCCATGCATACCCTGACACTGACACGCCCCGACGACTGGCACCTGCACCTGCGCGATGGAGCAGCACTTGCCGCCGTTCTGCCCGACACCGCGCGCCGCTTTGCCCGTGCCATCGTCATGCCCAATCTCAAGCCACCGGCGACCACAGTGGCGCTTGCCGCGGCCTACCGTGCACGCATTCTGGCGGCGCTGCCGATCGGGATGGACTTCACGCCCCTGATGACCTTGTATCTCACGGACAACATGCCGCCCGCCGAAATAAACGCCGTCAAGGCGAGCGGCTTTGTCCATGCGATCAAGCTTTACCCGGCCGGCGCCACCACCAACTCCGACGCCGGTGTCAGCGACCTGAAAAAATGCGCCGCAACGCTGGCGCGCATGGAAGAACTCGGCGTGCCGTTGCTGGTGCACGGCGAAGTCACCGACCAATCCGTGGACATTTTCGACCGTGAAACGGTGTTCATCGATACCGTGCTGCAGCCGCTGCTGCGCGATTTTCCGGCATTGAAAGTGGTGCTCGAGCACATCACGACGCAGGACGGCGTTGCGTTCGTGCTGGAAAGCAGCGCCAACGTCGCGGGCACGCTGACGGCCCATCACCTGCTGCTCAACCGCAACGCGATATTTGCCGGCGGCATTCGTCCGCACAACTACTGTTTGCCGGTCTTGAAGCGCGAGAACCACCGCCAGGCCCTGGTCGCCGCGGCGATCTCCGGCAATCCCAAGTTCTTCCTCGGCACCGATTCGGCGCCGCACGGGCAAAGCACCAAAGAGGCGGCCTGCGGCTGCGCCGGTTGCTATACCGCGCACGCCGGCATCGAACTGTATGCCGAAGTATTCGAGGCGGCCGGTGCGCTGGAGCAGTTGGAAGCCTTCGCCAGCTTCCATGGTCCGGACTGGTACGGCTTGCCGCGCAATACAGACCAGATCACGCTGCGCCGCGAAGCTACGGCGGTACCCGCGAATCTCGACTATACGGACGGCGACAGGCTGGTCCCTTTCAGGGCCGGCGAGACTGTCGCCTGGCGTCTGACCTGATTCCCGGCATCGGGCTGTGACGCCTGCTGCCGCTCGGCTTCATCCGCTGTCGGCATTTCTGCAAGCCTGGTTTGTGGATGGCGCGCCGGATCTGGCCCGACTCAATGCCATCGCGCGCCAGCGCGGTCTGGTTACGGGCGGCGGTATTGCCTTGCGCTTCGTGGAGCCGTCCGGTGGATCGGATCAATACGAAGAGTGCGCCTACCTGACGGGCAAGATCGCAACGCGGCCCGGCAACCGTCATGACGTGTTCAATGCGCTGGTCTGGCTAACCTGGCCTCTGGCCAAGGCGGCACTCAACCGGCGCCATTTTGCGGCGCTCATGCAAGCGCGTGGCGCCGGGCGAGTCGAGCGCGGCGCCACGCGCGACGCCCTGACGCAGTTTGACGAATGCGGCGTGGTGATCGCCGGATGCTGTCCCGAGTTGTGGCAGGGCCTGTGCGCGCACCGCTGGCGCGAAGTCTTCGTCGGCCGGCGCAAGGAGTTGTCGCGCAGCACGCGTTTCCTGGTGTTCGGCCATGCCAGCCACGATGCCCTCGCCGCACCCTTTGTGGGCTTGTGCGGCAAGGCGCTGTTTGTCGAGGTCGACGCCGCGTGGTTGGAACTGCCGGAAGCGGAAGCGCGCACCACGCTGGACATCCGTCTGGCGACGCTGTTCGACACCGCAGAGTTCGCGCCACGCGACTGGCAGCCGTTGCCCCTGCTTGGGATCCCCGGGGCCACGGAGGACAACGAGCAGCCCGATTACTACGACGACACGCGCCAGTTCCGTCCGCCGCGTACAATGCGGGCGGGAAGTTCGCCAGGCAACCGCTGATCACGCAAGTGGTTGGAGGAAAGTCCGGGCCCCACAGGGCAGAATGCCGGCTAACGGCCGGGCGCTATAAGTTCGGCGGCGCAAGCCGCGGGACCCAAGGCGACAGACAGTGCAACAGAAAGATACCGCCCAAGTTCGCAAGAACCGGTAAGGGTGAAATGGTGGAGTAAGAGCCCACCGCGGACGTGGTAACACGGACGGCATGGCAAACCTCATTCGGGGCAAGGCCAAATAGGGGAGTAATGGCGTGGCCCGCGTCGCTCCCGGGTAGGCTGCTAGAGGCCGTCGGTAACGGCGGTCCCAGAGGAATGGTTGCCCACGACAGAACCCGGCTTATCGGCGAACTTCCCACCCGTCGCTTCGCGACGGGTGGGGCTTGATGCACCATCCCTCCATCCCCCTTCCCGTGGAAGGGGGTGACCATGTCAGGCCGCCTGCGGCGGCTCTGTTCAACGGAAAGTCGGCGCTGCCGATACGGCGTCGCGGGGGTCAGCGGATCAGCAGCACTGGCACGTTTGCCAGATGCACCACCTTCATTGCCACCGAACCGAGCAGGGTGCCGGCGAGGCCGCTGCGGCCGTGCGTGCCGAGCAGGATCTGGCTGCAGCCGTGACTGTCGGCGAAGTCCGTGATGGCCGCCGCCGCCTCGCCTACCAGCACATGCAGCTCGGCCGTGAGCCCCGCCGCCGCGAGGCGGTCGCGGGCGGCGACAAGCGCCGCCATGCCGGCTTCGAGGTGAAACTCGCGGATCGTATCGGCGTTGATGAAGCGCCCGATATCGTTGGGCAGGGTCGCCTGCACGTTGATCAATTGAACCAGCGGCGGCTCGCGCCATTCGGCGGCGTGCCGGATGATCCAGTCGATCGAATTCAGCGCGGTCTCGGAGCCGTCTATCGGTACCAGCCAATTTTGCGTCATGAGCTACCTTTCGAGGAATCGTCGGCGGTCAGTTCGACCGCGACGCGAGGTGCGGCGCTCATCGCCAGCAACTTGCCGATCGCCACCACCAGTATGGCGCCAGCGACGGCGGCCAGAGTCTTGGCGTAGGGCACGCCGGCCAGCAGGTTTGCCGGCAGCGCCGGATCGGTGACGATCATGCCGCCGCCTATCCAACCGAGCAGCGCGCCGCCGGCCGTGATCACCATGGGATACCGGTCCATCAGCTTCAGCACCAACTGGCTGCCCCAGACCACGATTGGGATCGAGACCAGAATGCCAAACACCACCAGCGTCATGCTGCCGTTGGCCGCACCGGCCACGGCGATGACGTTGTCCAGGCTCATCACCGCGTCGGCCACGATGATGGTCTTGATCGCCCCGGCCAGCGTGGTCGAGGCGGCAACGTCGCCGTGCCCGTCGTCTTCGGGCAGCAGCAGTTTGACGCCGATCCAGAACAGCAACAGGGCTCCGACGATCTTCAGCCAGGGCACCGCCAGCAGTTGCAGGGCGAAGAAGATGAGGACGATGCGCAGGCCGATGGCGCCAACGACGCCCCAGAAAATGCCCTTCTTGCGCTGTTCGTCGGGCAGCTTGCGGCAGGCCAGCGCGATGACCACAGCGTTGTCGCCGCCGAGCAGGATGTCGATCAGGATGATTTGTGCAACGGCGATCCAGAAGGCGGCGGTCGTGATGTCGAGCATGGGTTTGGTGGGCGGGGGAAAAGCCTAGTTTAACGCTGCTCAGGGCTCGCGTCGCGCCGGGCTTTTCCGGTCCAGGTCGAGTGCCAGCGCAATGCCGAGGCGGCCGGCGGCGCCGCGCAAGTGTTCGAGCGCACAACGGCGCGCTGCCTCGGATTCGCCAAGTGAAATCGCCCCGAGCAGGGCGCGATGTTCGCGCTGCGCTTCGCGTGGAATCGCCAGTTGATGGCTGGTGTCCTGCCAGGCCAGCTTGCGCGAATCCGAAAAGTGGCGACCGAGAAACTCGACCAGGCGGCCGACGTAGGCGTTGTGCGTGGCTTTCGCCATGGCGATGTGGAAATTGTCATCCGCCTCGGTGCCGTCGCCACCGCATTCCATGGCATCGTCCATTGCCTGCAGGTGTGCCGTCATGGCCCGCAGATCGTCGGGGTCGCGGCGCTGAGCGGCAAGTTCGGCGACTGCGCCCTCGACCATGGCGCGCAGTTCGAAGATGTCGCGCAGTTCGTCGAGTTCCGGGCCGGCACCTTGCCAGAATCGCAGGTTGATGGTCTTCGGTGCTTCGACGACGAAGGCACCGGACCCTTGCCGGGTCTCGATCAGGCCGTCGGCCTTGAGCCGCGCGATAGCCTCGCGTACTACGGCGCGGCTGACACCGAAGGCTTCGCCCAGCGCTTTCTCGGTCGGCAGGCGATCGCCGGGTTTGAGTTCCCCGCGCGCAACACGCCTTTGCAAATCGCCGGAAACCTCCTCGGAGAGGCGCAAGGGCCGCGCGATGCGGCTCAGTTCGGTGCTCGGTTCCGTGCCGGATTGAGCAGTCGGGGGCGGCGTGGGTGACATGGAAGCCTTTTGTTGGTTGTCCTATTGTCAGACAAATTCTCTTTCTGGTAAAGTGGGTCCGTCACTCGCAGCACCGTACCTTTGTAAACTACATCGCAGGCCGTCGGACTTTCGTCCAGGCAGCCGCAAACTCACTATTGTTCTCAGGAGGAGACCATGTCCGACACCAAGCAACCCGAGCAGAAGCCGTCCCGCCGCAAGTTCCTCGCCGCCGCTGTCACCGGTGGCATCGGAGCCGCGGCAGCGGGATTTCCAATGATCGCCAAGGCCCAGGCCGGCCCGATCAGCATGCGCTGGCAATCGACCTGGCCGGCGAAAGACATTTTCCACGAATACGCCCTCGATTTCGCCAAGAAGGTCAACGACATGACCGGTGGCGACCTCAAGATCGAAGTGCTGCCGGCCGGTTCCGTGGTACCGGCTTTCGGCCTGCTCGAAGCGGTGTCGAAGGGCACGCTGGACGGTGGCCACGGCGTTCTTGGCTATCACTACGGCAAGCAGAATGCACTCGCCTTGTGGAATTCCGGCCCGGCTTTCGGCATGGACGCCAACATGCTGCTGTCGTGGCACAAGTATGGCGGCGGCGCTGAACTGCTGGCCAAGCTCTACGCGTCGATCGGCATCACCACGGTGCAGTCCTTCCTCTACGGCCCGATGGCGACTCAGCCGCTGGGCTGGTTCAAGAAGCCGATCACCAAGCCGGAGGATTTCAAGGGCCTCAAGTTCCGCACCAATGGCCTGGCGATCGACTTGTTCACCGCCATGGGCGCGGCGGTCAATGCGCTGCCCGGCGGCGAGATCGTGCCGGCCATGGACCGTGGCCTGCTCGATGCGGCCGAGTTCAACAATGCCAGTTCGGACCGCCTGCTCGGCTTCGCCGACGTGTCCAAGGTCTGCATGCTGCAGAGCTATCACCAGAGCGCAGAGACCTTCGAGATCATGTTCAACAAGCCGAAGTACGACGCGCTACCGGCGAAGATGAAGGCGATCATCAGCGGCGCTGTCGAGGCGGCGTCCGCCGACATGTCATGGAAGGCGATCGACCGTTATTCCAAGGACTACATCGAGTTGCAGACCAAGGACAAGGTCAAGTTCTACAAGACGCCGGATGCGGTGCTGCAGAAGCAGCTCACGCTGTGGTCCGAGATCATGGCGAAGAAGTCGGCGGAGAATCCCCTGTTCAAGGAAATCGCCGCGTCGCAGGCTGCTTTCGCCGAGCGCGCCGTGAAATGGGACCAGGACACCTATGTCAGCCGGCGCATGGCCGTCAGCCATTTCTTCGGCGCCAAGAAGGCCGCACCCAAGAAGGCCTGAGGGGTTTCGCACGTCACCATCCATCAACCATCCGGGCCTGGTCCGGATGGTTGATTTTTTTCAGCGGGCCCCGCCATGCAAATGCAGAAATTTCTGCTGACGATCGACAGGATCAGCACCTTCATCGGCCAGACCTTTTCCTGGCTGATCGTCTCGCTCACTTTCATGATCACCTGGGAGGTGGTCTCCCGTTATGCCTTCGACAACCCGCATCCGTGGGCTTTCGACGTCATGATCATGATGTATGGAACCGTGTTCATGATGGCCGGCGCCTACACGTTGTCCAAGAACGGCCACGTCCGCGGCGACGTTCTGTATGGATTCTTTTCACCGCGGGTCCAGGCCAGCCTGGATCTGCTGCTGTACTTCCTGTTCTTCATTCCCGGCGTGTTCGCCCTCGCCTGGGCCGGCTACAACTTCGCCGGCGATGCCTGGGCCATCAACGAACACTCGAACGTCACCGCCGACGGCCCGCCGGTCTATCCGTTCAAGACCATTCTTCCCTTGGCCGGAGCCTTCCTGTTGCTACAGGGCTTCGTCGAGATCATTCGTTGCATCGTCTGCCTGCGGCAGGGCGAGTGGCCTTCGCGCGAGCAGGACGTGGAAGAAGTCGACGTCGCGAAGCTGAAGGAAATGGTGCATGTCAAGGATGAGGACATTGCCGCGCTCGACAAATACGTGGTCGCCCAGGAACACGAGCATCAGGCGCACGCGGGAGCGGCCAAATGAGAATCAGGAAGGAACTCTGGTTTGGCTTCTCCCTGATGGCGGCGATCCTGCTGGTCACCGTGATCTTCATGCCCTGGAGCAACATGCAGAACGGCCATATCGGCCTGCTGATGCTCTCCCTAGTGGTGGTTGCCATCATGTTGGGCTTCCCCACCGCCTTTACGCTGATGGGCATGGGCGTGTTTTTCGCCTGGCTGGCCTACCGCAGCGGCAATCCGGACATCGCCGTGCGCCAGACCCTAGATCTGATGGTGCAGCGCGCCTATTCCGTGATGTCCAACGACGTGCTGATCTCGATCCCGCTGTTTGTCTTCATGGGCTACCTGGTCGAGCGCGCCAACCTGATCTCCAAGTTGTTCCGCGCCCTGGAGCTGGCACTGGCGCGTGTGCCGGGCGCGCTGGCGGTGGCGACGCTGGTGACCTGCGCGATCTTCGCCACGGCCACCGGCATCGTCGGCGCCGTGGTGACGCTGATGGGCCTGTTGGCGTTGCCGGCCATGCTCAAGTCGGGCTATGACGTCCGCCTGTCGGCCGGGGTGATCACCGCTGGCGGCTGTCTCGGCATCCTTATCCCGCCCTCGGTGTTGCTGATTGTTTATGGCGCCACGGCCGGGGTGTCGGTGGTCCAGCTCTACGCCGGCGCTTTCTTTCCCGGCATCATGCTGGCCAGTCTCTATATCGGCTATGTGATCATCGTCGCAAAGTTGAAGCCCCATCTGGCGCCGCCGCTGCCGATGGAAGAACGGCACATCGACCTGCCGTCGGCCAACGAGAAAATCCGCGAGGCAATCAGCCATCGCGTCTTGCCGGGACTGATCGGCGCACTCAAGGGTTCGCGCAACCTCGGCATCAGCGGCGGCACGATTGCGAAGCAGGGATTCATCGCCCTGCTGCCTGCGCTGACGCTGGTGCTGTTCCTTGGCTTCACCTGGCATCTGGCCACCAAGCCGATCGTCAAGGCTGAAACGGCAGGGCTGACGGAAATGGGTGGCGGCATTGCCGAGGAGCCTGCCGAAGGCGCCGCCGGGGGTCTGGAGGAGCCCAAGGAAGAGGGGCTGGCCGAGCCAAAGGAGGAGGGCGGTGACCTCAAGGAACCGCCCGCAGATGGTGACAAGGAACCGCCGGGCGCCCAGCCGTCTGCGGGAGCAGCCAACGATCCGCCTGTGGCAAGGGCAGCGGCGGCGCCCGCCCGGCCCGCAGCGACTACCGTGTCGCCAGCGCCGTTCGCAAGGGATACCGCCCCCGGCCCCGCCGGAGGCATAACTGCCGAGGCCGCCGAGCGCCTGCCGATTCCCGCCTGGTACTGGGTCCTGTTCGGCGCCAGCGTGGCCAGTGCGATCGGCTTCTACACTATCTTCACCTTTGTCCGCCTCGAAGTGTTCAAGATGCTGCTGGGATCCTTCTTCCCGCTGGCGTTGATGATCCTTGCCGTGCTGGGCAGCATCGTCTTCGGTTTCGCGACGCCGACCGAGGCCGCCGCGCTGGGCTCGGCCGGCGGCTTCATCCTCGCCGCAGCCTACAAGCAGCTCAACTTCACTGTGGTCAAGGAATCGGTGTTCCTTACCGCCAAGACCTCGGCCATGGTCTGCTGGCTGTTCGTCGGTTCCTCGATCTTCTCGGCCGCCTTCGCGCTGTTGGGCGGGCAGAATCTGGTCGAACAGTGGGTGCTGTCGCTCAACATGACGCCGCTGCAGTTCATGCTGCTCAGCCAGTTCATCATTTTCATCCTCGGCTGGCCGCTGGAGTGGACCGAGATCATCGTCATTTTCATGCCGATCTTCATTCCCCTGCTGCCGCATTTCGGCGTCGATCCGCTGTTCTTCGGCCTGCTCGTGGCGCTCAACCTGCAGACCGCCTTCCTCTCGCCGCCGGTGGCGATGGCGGCCTTCTACCTGAAGGGGGTGTCGCCGCCCCATGTCACGCTGAACCAGATCTT
>CAMBRI010000030.1 GCA_945870205.1 Sulfuritalea hydrogenivorans sk43H
ATGCGGGTCGGACGCCACGGACGAAGAGATAGAGCACGCCGCCGAAGTGTGTTTCGTAGCGGTAGCCGGGGATGCGCCGTTGCAGATAGCGGTCGAGCGCAACCGCATACAGAAGGTATTGCAGGTGATAGCCGTGCTCGGCCATCGCGTTCGCCACCGGGCCGGCGTCGTAGTCCGCTGTTGCGAAGCCAAGGTGATTCGACTTCCAGTCGAGGATGAAGAAGCGGCCCTGGTGTTCGAAGATCAGATCGATGAAGCCCTTCAGATAGCCTTCGAGGCGGCTGAAGGTGAGGCGCGGTCCGCCGTAGCCGAGTTGCGACAGCAGGTCATTCAAACCTGTGGCGGAAAGATGCGGCACCGGGAAGTTGAACTCAAGTTCGTTCAGCCGGCGCTGGCGGGCCACGCTGTCGAGGCGCAAGCCGTCACGGATTTCGGCACTCGTGACGTCGACCAGCATTTGCCGGAGCATGGCACGCAGACGCTCGCGGCCCTCTTTCTGGGGCACGCCGTGCAGAGCTTGCGGATGATTTTCCAGTGCGAGCGCGATGGCCCGGTCCCAGGTGCTGCTGTCAGTAAAGTCGGCTTCCTCGAACACAGTGTGCACACACTCGCCGGCGGGACCGCCGCGCGGGAAGCGCAGGATATCCTCCGGGGCAATGTCGGGGGATGCGGCGCCCACAGTCCTCGCCGTGCCGATCCGCGCGTCGTGGTCGCTGGCGGCGTGTTCGCTGATTGCACCGTAGCTCAGTCCGCTATAACTGCTCAGGCGCCAGCCGCCGGGAATGAAGGCCGGGGCAGCCTGGGCGAAAAGCGAGGCGGGGTCGGGCCGGGTCGGATTCAGCGGGAGGCCGCCATCTGGCGGCAGTGCCGACACATCGATCGAGGCAGGCTCAGTGGCAGCGAGCGCCACCCACGCGGCAGCGATGTCGGCCGGCGTGGTTTTGGCCGCAAACCATCCCTCGGGCGTGTGTCCATTGCCGGCCACCAGCCAGTTCAGCATGCTGCGCGTGCTCTCGGTGGCCGAGAGCCTGCCGAAGGACGAGGTCGCGTAGCAACCTGCCACCAGATAACAGCGATGCACGGCACGGGTCAGGGCAACGTAGATGAGGCGCAGAAACTCGGCGGTGTTTTCAAGCTTGATTTTTGCCTTGATCTCTTTCGCTTCGTCCTCGTCGATGGCGTCGCCGCGGTAATCGATGACCGGAATCCCCTCGTCGTCGTGATATTCCGACCCATCGATGCCTGTGCCGCCAAAGCTCGTCCGGCCATCCCACAGATAGGGACAGAACACGATCGGGTACTCGAGTCCCTTCGCCTTGTGGATGGTGATGATCTTGACCAGGTTCTGGTCGGATTCCAGGCGCAGCTGGGCGGCCTCATCTGCACTTCCTTCGCTGCGCTGCGTGCGAAGGTAGCGCAGCAGCGCCTCCGGCGACGGGTGCGACTCGGACGCCTGATGCAGGCACTCGCCCAGATGCAGGAGATTGGTCAGGCGTCGTTCGCCGTCGGCGCGAACCAGCATGCGCCCCGCGACTTTTTCTGTGGCAAGCAGCTTGCGGTACATGGGTCCGAAGCCACGGCGCAGCCACTGTTCACGGTAGTCGCTGAACCGGAGCATGCGTTCCATGAGTGCGGCTTCATCGCCGGCGATGGCTTCGACTGCGGCGGCGTCACAACCCATCAGTTCGGTTGCCAGTGCCGCACGCAGCAGGCGATCGCGAGTGGGTTCCAGGACGCTTGTCAGCACCCGCTCGACCTCCTCGGCATCGGCGCTCTGGAACACGCTGGACTGCGAAATCTCGACGCTGCCGACGCCCAGTGCGTCGAGGGCGCGCTTCGTCTCGCCGCCCTGGGCGTGGCTACGCACCAGCACGGCGATGTCGCCGGCACGCAAGGGACTGCCGGCCACCTTGATCCGATTGCCTTCGGCCTCACGCAGGAGTCGGGCGATCTCGGCGGCGACAGCTTGTGCGACCGCCTGACGGGCGATCTTTTTCGGCAGCGGACCTTCGTCGTTCTCGGGCAGCGTCCAGACCTGGAGCGCGGCTCTGGCCTCCGAGTCGTCGATGAACTCGCTGCGCGGCTTGTCGCCGAACTCGACCGGATGGTAGTCGAGTCCGGGCAGCATGAAGACACGGGGATTGGCGGCAAACAGCCCGTTCAAGGCGGCGAGCAGTTGGCGGCTTGAGCGCTGATTGGCGGCGAGAGAGTATTCCTGTGTTGCATGCTGCCGGGCGCGCAGATAGGTGTGCAGATCGGCATGACGGAAACTGTAAATTGCCTGCTTCGGGTCGCCGACGAGAAAAAGGGGTGTGTCCTTGGCGCCGTATATCGAGTGGAAGATTTCGAACTGCAGCGGGTCGGTGTCCTGAAACTCGTCGATTAGTGCGGCCGGAAAACGCGCCTTCAGCGACGCGGCGAGCCAGGGATAGCTGCCGTTGGTCAGGCGATCGTGAACATTGAACAGCATGTCGTCGAAGGACACGACGCGACGCGCCTGCTTGGCGGCGCGCAGTCGAACGCCGGCTTCGTCGAGCAGCGTGCGGATCAGGCGCAGGCGCCTCAGGGCAAGTGCCTCATCGATGGTCTCGCGCAGGGCAAGGAAGGATTCGGCTGCGGTAAAAAACAGGTGGCTCGGTGGCGTTGCCCCCTTCTTCTTGCGGGCATTGAGAGTGGAGTCGCGATAGAGGCGAAGTTTTTCGCCGAGCGATGCGAGCGGATCGGCGGTGCGGAATAGTTCATCCCACTGCGTTGCGCCCTCACTTACAGATGCCTCCTTGTACGTCGTACCGTTGAGCGAACCCAGCGAGCTGATTAATAAGTCGACGATGGCGACACGCTGGTCGATCCAGAGGCGACGGACCTCGGCATAGGCGGTGCGCAGCGCGGCGGAGTCAATGGCGAGTTCCGAGTTCATCTCGGCCGGCCACAGCGAAATGGCCAGGGGTTTGGCGAGATGCCGCTTGAGCAGTTTCGCGTAGGTTTCGGGTTGGTCTTTCTTGCCAACGATGAACGAGATCAACTCGGCCGGGAGGGCGTCGCCTGCAATGTGGCGGCGCCAGAAATCGTGCACCGACTCCATCAGCAGATCGCTGTCGTCCTGGATGAGCTCCATGGCCATGGGCAGGCCGGCGGCAAAGGGATTGTCGCCCAGCGCGCGCTGGCAGAAGCCGTGAATGGTGAAGATGGAAGCTTCGTCGAAGGTTCGCAGCGCAAGTTTCAGCCGACGGATCATGTCGTCTTCGGCGATGCCCTGCCGCTTGACCAACCCCCCTACCAAATCCTTTACGAAAGGGTCGCCGCCGGAAGCAATTCCGCTCACCAAGTAGTCGTGCGTCTCAACGATCCGTGCGCGAACTCGCTCGCGCAGTTCGGCCGTCGCCGCATTGGTGAAGGTCACCACCAGAATCTGCTGTACTTCGAGGCCGCGTTCGAGCAGCAGGCGGAGATACAGGCCGCAGATATTCCAGGTCTTGCCGGTGCCGGCCGATGCCTCGATCAGGTTGATGCCGTCGAGGTCGCACTGGAACACATCGAGGTCAGGGATGCGATTCATAGCCGGTCGTCCTTGATGCAGGCGTACATCGGCATGAATACGGTCAGGGCGCACTGCTCGAAATCCTCGTCGAGAGGATCGTCGATGCCGCGCAGGGCAAGCCGGTAGGACGAATCTTCTTGCTCGCCCCAAGGACGATCGCGTGTGGATTGCCAGGTGGCGGTCGCCTGTGAGAGTTTTTGTTCGCTGGCGATGTACTTCCAGGCGGATTTCGGGAAAAAGTGAATAGGCTCGCGCAGACCGCGCCGATAGAGTGTCAGCAGCTCTTGCAGAACTCCTTCGGCATCATCGCAAGGGCGCAAACGGTACTCGCCATTGCGGGAAATCCAGCGGGTTTCGAGCACGGTCTCATCAGGATGGAGCGCACAGAGGAACAGGTGGGTGAGCCAGCCGGTCAGGTAGTCGGCGGCGCGAGTGTCATCGTAGCGGTGACGGACCAGGCCACCGGGACGCAGGTCGGCAAACGCCGCCGTGAGTCGCCATGATTCGCCGTCAAGGTCAATGCTCACGGTGCGGTGGCACGGCGGCAGGCAGGGTAACGCTTCCGCCGTAGTGACCTCCATCGCGAACCCCTTGAGCGTCGTAAGTTCGAGATCGATGAGCGAAGCTCCCAGGGTGCCGGGCGGGTATTCGATACCGGCCAGGGCAAGAACGCGCAGATCGTCGTCGTTCATGCCGTTGCAATAGTGCGGCAGGAGCCGCTCTGCCAGTGCCGTGCGCGAGGAGAAATCCGCCAGGAAGGGTTCGTCATCGGCGAGCTCGTCCTCGACCCGGGACAGGACGATCCCGAGGCGTTCGCGCAGCAGATAGCGACAGGGGTTTTTGAAAAAACGCAGCAACTGGTCAAGCGATACGTCGCGCCATTCGTCGCCGGGTTCGGCAAGCGGGGTGCTGAAGAAGCGGGTTGTCGTTTCGCTCGATGCTTCGTCATCCACATCGTCATCGCTACCACTGATGACTTCGCCGGTATCGATGGGCAACGCCCCTACCGCCTCACGCGCCGAACTTAGCGCCTGGCGCTGGGCTTGGCATAGATCGGCGTTGAAGCTGCGAACGCGTGGATCGGTATCGGCAGCGAAATAGCGCGCTGAAAACGGCTGCAGCGGGTGTTCGAGCACGAGGCGACGCCGGGCAGCGTCGCGCTGCTCTGGCGAGGTGGGGTCGGTGCAGGTGGCGGGCACCAGAAGTTCGATCAGCTCGGCGACCAGGATGGAGGCGGGGAGGGGCGCGTTGTCGCGAATGCTGCGACCGGTGTAGCTCAGGTAAAACTTTTGGCGGGCCGCCAGCAGCAGGTCAAGAAACAGGTTGCGCTCGTCGGTGCGGCGCTGGCGGTCGCCGGGACGTGGGCTGAGCGCCATCAGATCGAACTCGGCAGGGCGCATCGCCGAAGGAAAGGCGCCATCGTTCAGTCCGACGACACAGACAATGCGGAAGGGCAAACTGCGCAGACTGCTGATCGACGAGAAGCTCAGCTTTCCGGTGGGCACGCCGCCGCGCGCGGGATCGTCAAGCAGCGACTCGAGCGCAGTGCGCACCACGTCGAGCGTCAGGTTCTCCGTGACGCCACCACGTGTCATGTTGCCGTAGAGCTCGCGAATGGCATCCCGTACTTCGGCGAGATCGTCAATGTCGTTCTTGTCAGCGGCCAGGAAGTCGTCGAGCGTGTCGAACAGCAATGTTCTCCACGCCTCTGCGGCCTTTGGCTGCCGCGTGTCGCGTCGCAGGCGTGCCAGTTCGTCGACGAAATGCGCAAAGCGGCCAAGGAGCATGGCCTCGGCGCCTTCCACCCCGCCGGCGGGGACGCGATCCTGCCAGGCGGCTGAGGCTTCTTTGGGCAAGGCGTAACCGAGAAAGAGCCGCTGCAGCCCGTCGTCGAAACTGTAGCGATCGACGCCGGGTACGTCGTACTGTTCGCGATGACTGCCATCGAGGGCCCAACGGATGCCGGAACTCGTGATCCAGTCACGGACGGGGTCAAGGTCATCCACCCCAATGCCAAAGCGGCGGGCCAGGATCGGCTGTTGCAGCAAATCGAATACGTCGCTCGCGGTGAAGCGGGATGTCGCGACCGCCAGCAACTGGAGGAAGGCCCGGGCAGGTTCGTTGATGGTGCTGCGGGCCCGTCCGGTCAGCGTGAAGGGGATGTAGCGTCCGGGTGGGGCATTGCCGAACACCGCCTCAATCAGGGGGCCGGCGGCTTCGAGATCGGGGGTCACGACCAGGATGTCCGACGGAGTCAGACGCACGGACGGATTGCTTGCAGCCAGGAGAGCCAGAAGCTGGTCCTGCAGCACTTCCAGTTCGCGGGTGAGGGAGTGGCAGACATGGACCTCGATGCTACGGTCATCGGGTTCAGTGACGAAGCTGCCCGGGGCGATGTCGACGAGGTTCAGGATCGTGTTTTGCAGCCGGGCGAGCAGGGTATCTGACGTTTGTTCCGCGAAGCCGCCGTCATCGACCGGCGCATCGCCCGACCGCTCCAGCACCAGCTCGATGTGCGCCTTGGTTTGCTGGCCCCAGTCCGCCAGAAGCGGGTTGCCGGTCTCGTGGTAGTCCTTCTCGCCGCGCACATCCATGTAGCTCATGCGCCGCCGGTCGACGATATCGAACCAGAACTCGCGGCAAGGATTTAGTACGTATAGCCGCAGGTCCATCCAGCGGCCCAGTTGCCGAAGAATGTCAATGTAGAGCGGCGGCATTGCCGGCAGACAGAAGATGTGGGCGGCTTCGGGCAAGCCGAAGCGGTCGGTGGCGCCCGCCGTTGTTTCCACTGTCTTGAGAAAACGCGCGGCGGGATGTTCCCGCTCGGTACCCAATTGTGTCGTGATGGTTCGCCACAGCGCGCCCTGCCACGCCTGGTCTTCAGCTACGTTGGCTGATTCACCCTTGATCAAAACCGATTTTCCTGCAGCCCAGTCGGCAAGCCATTCAGGCCGGTAGGTCATGTATTGCTCGAACAAGGAGGCGACCCGGGTTGCGAAGTCGAGGCGCGCCACCGCATCCACTGCCTTCAGGTAATTGGTCAGCCGGGGGAATCCGCTGGCGAATCGTGGATCCGACAGGATCTGAAAAATCCGCCAAGCCAATACCGGCGCCGCAAAGGGTGATTCGGAGTCGATGCCGGGCACGACCTTGCCGATCTGGCGCCAGAGCCATTGCGCGAGGTATGCGAACTCGACATTGGCGCAGACGCCATGCCGAGTCGCCATGGACAGAGTCAGGTCGCGGCGCAGGGCAACGCTGGGGATGATGATCTGCTCGGCGGCAAATGGCGACGCCGGACCACTTGCGACCGCCGAGAGCAACTCGTCACGCAGGGTTTCGTAGTGGTTGGCGAAGGTGAGCTTGAGCATCGGCAGGCGCGCTTATGAGTGGACCTCAAGGAACTGTGACGAGATGATAAGACCCAAGCGGCTCACTAGATGAGCCTATCAATTATCAGCAATGAAGGCGCTCTTCGCCTCACACCGGTTGGTTGTGGGTTGTCGGCGCCCGAGGCTTAGCTTCTGTTCAGCAGCGCCTGCAGCTCTTCAACTTGAAGCGGCGGCTCTCGTCTGTGAAGCATCGCATGACAGTTTGGACAAACAGGAATGAGATCCGCGACAGGATCAACCCGGTATGTGGAGCGTATCAAGGAGATAGGAACTCGATGATGAACATGTATAAAGCCCAAGCCGAGAGGGCCATATCGTTCGCCAAAATCCAGGCTACAAATCTGGCAGGTAGGTCCATAGTGCCCTAGACAGGCCCGACGGGCATCCAATGATCGCTCAAATCGATTTACAAGAACCTGCAGCGCAAGTCCTTCAACGAAGTGGTCGTAATTGGGAAGGTCGTCCGGAAAAGTGATGGCTACATCGAGCCTGGGCTCATCAGGGCGAAGTGGGTTTGCTTCCGTTTGATCTGTCGCTGCCGATTTAGCTTTGAAGCATTCATCGATATCTTGATCAGAACAGTCCTTGGCCTTGTCGAAGCGCAGAAGTAAGCCGATCGGAATTGTCTGTGTTTGAATCATATCTTTACCGTCGCGCCCAAGACGGAAGGCATGTCCGTTCTCTGCATCGTCTTCCCAAACGAATACGCATCGAACGTTCCCGTATCTTGTCCACATCTCAGCCACGCGACCGTTTCTGAGAAGGAGGTTTTTCGCGCCGTCTTTTCCGTCAGTTGCGTTCGCAACGGTTTGATGAATTCGGTGTTTGCGCCATCGCTTTCGGTCGTGCACTGCTGCAAAGTTGATTGCCATAGGGTTGGCCCCGTTGCTCTATTGGTGGACGAAATTGAAGAAGCGTACGTACGTTCGATACCCAAATCATCTTTTAACTATTGAAAAGGCCGGAACCAGCCGCCGCAGAGTGCTGTAACCCGCCGACTTGCCTTCCATGTACTCGAGAACCCGGACACATCCGGTGCCCGGATCGCAGCCCTGGACGAACCGGTAAAGGTCTTCCCACGCGGCCCGCTTGAACTGCCGGTCGCTTTGCACATTGATGTGGCCGCCGAATTCGCGCTCCACGTTTCGCTCCTTTTGGTCGCGAACCAGATTGACCAGATAGAAACGCTTTCCGGCTTGCGCTGTGCCCCAACTGCCGAGAAGCCAGAATCTCGCGAGTTCATAGAATTGCTTGTCGACCGCAACAACGCCGAAGGGTGACTGAAATACTCGATCAAACCATCGTTCGCAACCCGTGATGTATTGCTTCGAGTCATTTGGATTGGACGGACGCGTTTCGTTTCCCGACAGGAACTTCGCTTCGATCCAGAAAATCGCGTCGTCCGTTTCGACGATGAGATCCGGTTCCGAATCGCGTTTGGGTATTTCGCCGAACGCTCGTCTCGCCGCATCAAGTGACGGCCAGGTGCCTTTCGCCTCGGGGCAATAGCTCCAATACTTGATCCGGGGATTGCGCACCGGCGTATCGACAATACTTTCGAGCCAGCCGCCCAGCAGGTCTGATTGTTCAAGAAACCGGAAGACGTTCCAGGTCAGTGCATCTTCGCTGTTGTCACGGGCCATGCGCGATTCGCGCTTGACCTCCTTAATCGCGTCAAGCAAGCGTAAATCCGGTTCCGAAACCCAAAGAAGGTTGTCGTGGAAGTCCTTGTACTCGAACGTGGAGGGCGAAATGAAGATTTGGTGTTCGGGGCAGAGAAAGTCGCTGGTCGTGCGAAAAACGTTGCGTTGCCGCTTCACTTTTTGCATACAGCCCGCCACAGGGCACTCGACGTGGGTTTCGGTGACCGGCAGCGAAGGCTTCATTGATTTCATGGAATACATGCTGTGATTCTATTGCGTACGGTTGTGACATGAAAGGTTTGGGTCTGCCTTGTCCGGTAGGTCCATACGCACCACTTCGGTGTTCTGCGGATTGTCGATCGCGCCGTCCCGCGCTTCTTCCCAGTCCGGACATCCGGCATCATCGCGCGTATAGCGCCAGGCGCGGGGGCCGTTTGCCGCGAGACACATGGCGACCAGCAAGCCACCGTGCGTCTTGGCAATCAGTTCGCTCCAGTAGCAGCAGGTGCGGCAGCGACTGTCGGTCGGCTTTTCCTTATCTCTCATAGTCAATTTCACTTGGTCATTGGTGGCAGGGTCAGGCGCATGCCGGGATGGCGTTCTCGCCCGTCGTTACGAACACCTGGACGCAGGCGCGCAGCGTGTTGTCGTGAATGTCCAGCACCCGGCGCAGCGGTGTCTGATATCCGCCTGCAAGGTTCCATGCCACGGGCAGGCGAATCCGGTGCGCGGTCTCGAATACGATCCGGTCCCGCTCGGCCAGCTGGTGCGTGGTGAGCCAGCCTCCCAGCGGGTCATCGACATGCGGATCGGCTCCGGCTTGGTAGAGCAGCACGTCGCACCCGGAGAAGGATTCGACGATTGAGGGCAGCGTACGCAGGAACTCCTTTGCCTGGTCCGGTCGGCGCCAATTCCCCCCGGTCGTGTAATGCGGGACATGGGCCTCCAGATGCAGCGTGCGCCGAATGTCTTCGGTGCCGTCGCCATAGTGGGTGTCGCAGTCAAGAATGCCGACCCGTGCCACATGGCCTTCATGCAGCAGGGCCGCGGCCGTCACCATTAGCCCGTTGAAAGTGCAGAATCCATAACAGTTGTCATAAGACGCATGATGGAAACCCGAACACGGGGCGACTGCCACGCGCCCGTTGGCCATGGCCTCGCGGGCCGCTGAGAGCATCGCTCCCGATGTCCAGGGCAGAGCATCGGCTACCGCGCGGCTCTTGTTGTTGAAACCGTTGTTGGTGCAGCAGGCAAGAATGCCTTCGACGTAGCCCCGGTCATGTGCGAGACAGAACTGGTCAACATTCACCGGTTGCGGCGAAATGATGCGCAACGGAACTCCCAATGCGTGCCAGGAGAGAACCACGTTGCGCGGCTTTCCTGCACTCGGCGAAAAGCTCTCAATGTCAGCCACCATCCGCTCGCTGTAGAAGACGGGTATTGCGTCGAGGATAGGGTGTGATTCCGTGCGGGTCATGGTGTCTCCTGTTGGTGGCTGGCGATCGCGTCGTGCGCTTCTGGATCGTGGCACCGCGGCAAATCGTCTTATGAATGAATTATGCGGGGCGGCAGGCTCATGGCGTGCGCCTGTCGAACGCGCAGTCGGCATATATGCGTGCCACCGCCATCGCGACCCACCCTGGCGGCGCCCCGCCGAACAGGTCAGTAGCGCGTTCTTCGGCCATGGCGAGTGCATCGCGGAAGGATGTCCTCCACCTGCGCGCTATCGACGCATCGATCCGGGCCTGAAAGCGGGCCATGATCCAGGGGTGCTCCATGCCGAGCTCTGCGACCGGCGTACCCGGCGGAACGCCTTTGGCCATGAACTCGACCGCAGCGGCATCCAGCACGCCGACATGCCAGCCGAACTCCCATCGGGGCGTATCACCCAGATAGTCGATCGATACCAGGCGGCCGCTCACGGGGGCCATGATGCTGTCCCAGGCATGCATGACGAGGCCGAGGTAGCTGCCCCGGATGCGAACGATGTCGCCGGCCTGGAGAGGATCAGCCACGTGCGCACTCCCCGACCCGGACCCGGCCGCAGTTATGGTGGTCCCATCGCGCCATTTCCTGAAGCGGCGGCAACGATTCAACTAGCCTTGCTGTCATCAGGGCGTTGCTCGTCGCGATCGGATAGGGTTCTGCCGTGACCGGCTGGATCAGCCAGGTGAGGCGCCCGTGGCGGTCGTATTCCGCTGGACCGCTGATTTCAACCGCCCGCCCGATGTTGGCGGCGCATTGCGGTACGTCGTACATGATGATGGCCAGGTCGCCTGGCTTGCAGCGTGTGCTCATGCTGTTTCTCCTGTTTAGCGGTTGTGCCGGAGTGGCGGGGACCGCAAGTCGGTGTAAATCTCCCCGGCCCGTGAGGTGGGCCATTCCTGAATCCCTATTTCGTACCTGAAACAACCACACGAAAGTTCTTCCGGGTCTCCCTGGCATCGCGATCGCGATCTTCTTTCGAAACAGTCGCCCAGAAGTCGCTCTTCCTTCGTATCAGGTAATAGCAGTACGGACCTTCCTCGCGCAGTTTCGTCATCATGTATTCATTGCCCTTGAACGATTTGCTGGCGTAGGCGCCGCGCAGGCCCCATCCGTGGGTGATGAGCAATTGACGAAACCAGGCTGACCGAAATTTCCAGACGTGGGGTTTGCGGTGGCTGGGCGCCATGTAGTCAATCATGGAACTCTCCCCGCGTCGCAGCTCCAAAGCGAACCGGGCCGTCGCCGACCTCGGCGTTCAAACTCACCGTGGCGATATCCAACTGAACAGCGATGGCTGCGCCATGGGCGGCAATGGACTGCAGAAATGCGTGACGATCCATGATGGCTTCTCCTGTTTAGCGGTTGTGCCTGAGTGGCGGGGACCGCAAGTCGGTGTAAATCTCCCCCGGCCCGTGCGGTGGGCCAGTCCATGAAGCGAGCTTACGCGGTCAGTGGCTCACAGGATGAGCCTGGAGTCAATCCACCAGCAAATCGTTGATTGCCCGCAGGGCAGTGACGCAACCCATGGGCAATGTGACATCGCATTCGTTTGGAACCTCCGGTTCCTTCGGATTGATGCGAACTACCGGCGCATCCATCTGCTGGCCGAGAATGCGGATGGTGGGTATGTCGGTACCCGCGCCGATCTCGATCACGACAGGGCTTTCCAGTTCATGCCGCCACTGCCGGGCCGCCGCGCTTTGAATTCGCGACATTTCATCCAGCCACTCCCAATCGCCGAACATCAATATGTTCGGGCGGGCCAAGCCGCCGCAATGCGGGCAGCGCGGAAGTTCGTTGGCCAGCGTGCAAGTAGCGTCATCCACCACAGGGGCGAAGCCATCTGCTGACCAGACGTCCTGCTGGCAGACATCCAGGCACTGGAGATGATGGATGGAGCCATGAACTTCATAGACGCGACTCTCGTTGAAGCCCGCCTTCTGAAATTGCCCGTCGACGTTGCTCGTGACGACAAACGCACCATGCTTCATCCCTGCGGCCCAGCGCTGGAGGATGTGGAAGCTGTAGTTCGGGACAGCCTCGCGGTACATGCGCAAGCGATGTCCGTAAAAGCCCCAGGCGAGCGTCGGCGTGCGGCGAAATGCATCCGGACAGGCGATGGAGGTAGAGCCCAGGCCAGCTCGCCCGAGAGCCGGGTAATGTTTCCAGAAACCACCCTCGCCACGGAAGTCCGGCAGACCGGAATCGACGCCCATTCCCGCGCCGGCCGCCACGATCAACCCGTCCGCGTGACGGACCAGGTCGGCTGCCCGGGCGAATGCCTCATTGGTCACGACTGACGTCTCGCCCGAAGAAGAACAGCCAGTCGTCGATGTCGAGTTCCACGCGGTCTTCCGGGTTGGCTTCGAGGACCTGCCTCCAGCCATCGTAGGTGTCGCGCTGTTCAGTGTGATAGGCCAGCTTCTGGAAGCACTCCGCCAGGTCCTTGCGCAGGTCATTGCGGATCATGATTTCCCCGCCGCGATCCCAATCCCGTGCCTTGGGGTTGCTGTAGGCAAGGACGATCTTTTCATCGACTTCGATGCCTTCGGAACGGATCGTGACAAGGAGTTCCTCGCGCTTGGCCTTCCAAAGATTCAGGTGGCCCTGGTGGTAGGCGATCTTCGATTGCGCGGCGTCAGCCAGCTTGCCGGCGGTGTAATCGAATTTCCAGGTTTCTCGTTGCATGAGCTTCTCCAGTGTAATGAAAGGGGGCCTAGCGGGAGTAACGCCGTTATTGAGATAGCGTGCGGAACTCGTCGAAGACGATCCGGTATTCGGGCAACATGGCCGGCGGCCTGCCTGAACCGAACGCGCCGAGACATGCCTCGTAGTACCAATCCTGGCTCTTTCGTCCGGCCGCGAATCGCTTCCAATAGTCCGCCCCGGGTTTGGCCCTGAGATCGCGAACCGTGCATAGGAGGTTGTGCAGCTTGTCGGCACAGGCAACGGTCCGGGTGGAGTCGGTGGCTTCCCGGAGATGGGCGACATACGCTTCCTTGCGCGGCCTCCAGGCCGGCTTCGGATCCTCGAAGGTATCGGTGCAGCCTTCGACGATGGCCGCCACGTCGGTGCCGAACGTCGCCCTGACACGCTCCAGCATCGGGCGTCCTCAACAGTCTTCGGCGGCATCGTGGAGCAGCGCTCCGATGGCCTCGTCTTCAGTACCGCCGTAGTCCAGAACCAGGGCAGAAACGGCCATCAGGTGCGACAGGTAGGGCGTCCCGATGCCCTTGCGGCGCTGGCCGGCATGAATGTGGCCGGCAAACTGAAGGGCGTGGAGATAACGGCTGCTCAGTGTTGGGCTGAAATCGGCTTTGGTCATGGGAATGTCCTTTCGCAAGTCATTGCAGGTTCTCCTTGGCCGGCAGGCTGGCCAGGTCGATCACGGTCGCCGGCGAGGCGTTGCCGTAGGTAATGGTCATCAGGGCGGCGAAGTAGCGATCCGCTGAGCTCAGGTTGGCGTTGAGGACACGGTCGATCATTGCGTCATCCAGTTCCTTCTCGGCCTCCACGACCGTTCTGAACCGGATTTCTCCGTCGGCGAGGTCCATCTCGAAGTTTCCATAGATCAACTGGTAATTGATCCGCGTCAGGGCTTCGACTACCGCACTCCGGCGGTGTTCGGGGACCATGACCGGGTAGGTCGAGAAGGTCAGCAGCCGGCGCCAGTCATCGGACTCGTAGACATCAATGATCACGCGAACCGACGCTTCCTTGATCCGGCAGCCCATCGAAAAGTAACCCTTTTCCGTGTCGGCGTCGTGGCGCCAGTCGTTGGCGTCGAGGTAGCCCGCAACGCGCTCAAACAGGGATTTCTTCGGAACGACGATCGCCGCTTCTTCGACGATTTCACGCTTTGTCTGTCTGGCCATCATGCTCTCCCATTCGTTTCGTTTCAGTACGTGGCCATGATCTCAAACGGCAGGCTCACCAGATGCGCCTGACTCAAATCAGACTGATCTACTTCTCGGACGGAATAGCGGCGGACTTCTGCTTATCCAGCGGAGTTTGCCGGCTTGTATCCCAGCTCCACGCCGGTCAGCCGAACATCCTTCCACCGAAGGTTCAGCGGTGAAAGTAGCGCAGGGCAAACGAATTCCAGATTACTTGCGATCACCTGAAGGTCAGGCCCCGACATTGGGCGCCGGTGGGCTGGTCGGCACGCCGATCGAGAATGAACATGCCACAAGCGAAATGGCACAGAACGCCAGCACTACCATCGATTGAAAAAGGTTCCGAAGGAGGACAGGCTTCACGATGTCGCAGGGGGAATGCCGCTATCTCGGCTTGAATTTGGCGACCAGTTCATGCAGTTTGGCTTTATGCTCCAGAGCCTTCAGCGCGTCACGGCGCTGTTCGGCCTGTTTGCGGAATCGCTCCTTCAAATCCTGATTCGCCAGCTGTTGCTGCTCCGGAGTGATGTCACCTTGAGGTACCCCGTCCAACCCGAAGCGGGGACCACCGGCCGCGACAGCCTTGAGATATTTGATCGATGCCGTATGGCGCTGGAGCGTCTTGCGCAGCGCGTTCTTGTCGATGTCCGGATGCGCGGCCATGATGGCCTTGTGAATGCCAATCGCGAGTGGCTGAGCGTCACGGAATACGGGGTAGTTGGCGATCAACTGCGGGAGGACAGAATCGCGGGATGGAAGGGGGCTGGCCATGGAGTGAATTATGCGTGAGGGAACTCGCCTGTGTCTTCCATCATGCTGATATTGATCCCAACCCACGGCGACGTGTTCATCCGCCGTTCATTCTGACGCCTTCATCCAAGCAGCTTTCAATCCCCGTGGCCCAGAAAATCTCGAATGCTCGCTCGTAGGTCAGTTCGTCGGCGAATCCGAGCCTGGATTGTCGTTCGCCGGCCAGCTCATTGCGATAGCGGTACCAACCTTCCTCGTCATTCAGGCGCTTGTCCAGCCAAGTGATCACGCTGTCGTAATCGCGCAGCACCTTTTTCATTATTTGGCATAGCGTTTCAATCTGGTAGCGGCCTTCGCCCAGCGCCAGGCGGTCGTCGATTTCTTCACGGCGCTCGGCATGGAAGCTTCTTAACTCATGCAATTGCCGCTGTACCTGATCGCTGCCCAATACGCGGAGCGCCTCGGCGAGCGCCAGCATGGATTCACGGGTCGGATTCCCGTTGTGATCTGCCTGATGCTGCAAGACGCGCGCCGACAAACGCCCGTCCTGATCGGCGCCTATTACCAGTTCGGCCGTGGACAAACTTGTTCCATCCCCGCTTCTGATGGACGCAATGTGGCTGTCCCCACGGAGGCATTTGCGGAAATATGATCTGACGCAATGGTGCAGGCGCGCCCCTTCGAGCTGCAGTTGGAAAATGTTGGTCAGCGAACACACCGCCAACTCGCCCACACGCAAAGGCAGGCCCGGCAGCGGTGGCCACTCATGGGAATCGGGATCAGGATTGCAAGCAGCCTCAATTGATCTGAGGTCTGCAATCTCGCGGTGCCAGCGCTCGGACTGGTGAATGATCTCCATCGCGGGATAGCGCATGAGAAGTTCGTCCCGGATCGTCCCGGCAACGATCTCGCCATAGCCCGCTTTCTTGCAGATGCCGGCACCGGACTCGCACCATTCGGCGACAAACCGGAAATAGTCCTTCACTCCTGCCAATGGTCTTAGGTCTCCGTTCCAGAGTCGCCGCAACTTGCGGGCGCTCGTGGAGTAGCCCGCGGCGCACAGTCCGCCAAGCATGTGCCTGCTCATGGCCCCTGAATGTCGAGACGGTGGCGGGCGCAGGCAGTAGTCTTCCTCTGTCAGTTCGCTGCACCCTGTCCAGAGTTCTCGAAGGATTTCCCAGTCCTCGCGTGTTCGGGGCAGCTTTTCCGGGACAAGTTGATCGACCGCTTCGAACAGGTCGGAAGGATGGTGCAGCCAGAATGTGCCCAGGAGAGCCGGCCCCTTTCCACGCAGAAAGCGAATGGATTTCTTGCTGACCAGGAGCAGCGACGAAAGCATCTCGACAAGTCGATCGCCCCGATCAATGGCGGCTTCGATTTCCCTGTGGATGGGCACGTCCGGCGATCGGACGAGCAAGGCCACGAAGATTGGAAAGGTCACGATCGCCTGGTTGCGATTGCGTCGCCAGATCGGATCCGGATGTACTGCCCAGGACCGAATTGAATTCGGATCGATCCCAATGTCTGCGAAATCTGCGATCACCGTTTCGCAGTCGGCAATCGCAGTCGCAGTCATGACGTCGCCCGGGCACAACCCGCACATCCGGATTCCTGCGGGATCCGCGGGCCTCGACTGCCTACCCACATGGCGAGCACCGTGCCGAGGGGCTGTCCGGCAATGAACGCAATCATCTCGGTGGTCGACGCCTGCGAACCCAGGCGAATCACGAACAGGTTGAGTGCCGCGATGAAGGCTGAATTGACCAGAGCCAGCAGGTAGCGCCGAGCGTGAACGTTCTGCTGCTGCAGGCTCAATGCGAACACGAAGACGAACGATCCGCTAAACAGTCCGATTTCATTCATTTCAGTTTCTTCCATTACCGCAATGACAGCATGATGCTCCGCGGTAGCGACGAATTGTGTCGCGTCGATTCGCCCCACCCCAGTCGCTTCGGCAGCTTGTGCGGCGCTATTTGTTGCGACACAAGTCGTCGTGCGTTGCGACGAGAATTGGGGTTTCGTTGTCGGGTCGGGAGTGCACCATGGATAGAAGAACATTCCTCAAGGGAACTGCGGCGGCGCTTGCCATTCCCGCCTTCCCGCCGGGTCTGCAGGCTGCTTCAATCCGGCGCTCGAGAAGCGCCCCACTCTTTGACGCGTTCGAGGGTTCAACGATTTGCCGCGTTGTCGCCTTGGGCGGTGCGGGGACTCGGATTGTGACCGGGCAAATACGGCAATTGTTCGATGCCGACCGGATCATTGCCATCGATACCAACGCCTTTGCATTGTCCGAGGCGATTGCAGACGACAAGATTCTGCTGAGTCCCCACGCCGACTCGATCTTTACGAAAGGCAACCCGGCCGTTGCCTCCGCACTTGCCTGGCAAGCAAGAGAGCAAATAAGCAGCGCGCTGACGGGCGCACACCTGGTGTTCATCGTTGCAGGCATGGGCGGTGGGACTGGGAGTGGCGCCGGGCCTGTGGTCGCCAGGATCGCGAAGGGCGTCATAGGCGAGGGAGCGTACGTCGTTGCCGTAGTCACAACGCCCTATGCCTCCGAAAAGCTCCCAAGGTACTTGGTGGCCGAGTCGGGGATGCGCGAACTACAACGATCGGCCGATGTGCTCGTGGAGATTCGCAATGGGAAGCTTTACGATCGGTGGTATAGAAAGGACCAAGACAACTGGCTTCCCGACTTCTTCAGCTACACCAGCCGGGCATTTGGCGAGACCTACGCAACCCTGGCGGGTTCAATTCTCCGTCCTGGCCTGGTTGGAATCGACTTCGAGGATGTGCGCACCGTCCTGAGCTGCGGCGCAAGCGCTTCAGTGGGCTGGGCCAACGCCGAGCGTGGATCATGGGGAGACGATACAGCGCGATTAGTCACACAAGCGGCATGCCGTCATCCACTGCTTGGGGAGGATCGATTGCGGAATGCATTAGGTGTGCAAGTTTCCATCGCGATGAATTCCAGCATCCAGAGCTTGCGGCACTACAAGGAAGTCATGCAAGAAGTCCGGCGAGTGACCAGCGATGCGGCGCACCTGATCGCGTCCACGGAAATCATCGATACGAGTCCAGAGGGACTGGCGGTCCGGATCGTTGCGGTGGAGTGAAGCCAGGCGGTCATGGGCGTGTTACGGGTACCCCCCACAGTCAGTCAGCTCGTGGCCGACCCTTTCCGGGCTACGCCACGTCGGATTGTCCAAGGGCAACAATGGTGACACGCAGACGATCCTCCATGGAGTCGTCAAACGTCGCGCTGCAAAATATGTGCGCTTCTTGAGCAGTGCGTCGCCTGACCGCGTGCATGGCCTGCTTGTAGTCGCCGAGCGTCATTGAATGGCTAGCGACAATGCTGACCAGCACGTTGTGCAATTCGCCCGTCTCGATCGAATCCATAAGCGGAAAGGTCAGCGCGGCTTCGGCCGCGCCGCGTGCCCGCTCAAATCCACGGGCTGTCGCCGAGCCCATGGCGGCCTGTCGGCCTCCGTGGGCCAACGCGCCGCGCAGGTCCTCGAAATCAATATTCACCATGCCGGGCGTATTCAACATGTCCGCCAGTCCGGTGACGGTGTCCTTGAAGGCATTGTCAGATGCCCTGAACGCATCGAGCATGCTGATTTCGTCGCCGAGCGCGTCGAAAAGCTTATCGTTGGACATGACGATCAGCGCGTCGGCCTGTTTCTCCAGTTCCGCGATCCCGTCCTCCGCCAGGTGTCGGCGTTTGCCTTCGTAGGCAAAGGGCTTGCTGACTACTGCAATGGAGAGAATCCCCAATTCGCGCGCAACTTGGGCCACGATGGGTGAAACGCCGGTACCCGTGCCACCTCCCATGCCTGCCGCGATAAACACCATGTCGGCTCCTGCCAGACTTTCGGCGATGCGCTCTCTATCGTGCCTGGCCAATGCCTTGGCAATCCCTGGTTGCCCTCCCGCTCCCAAACCACAACCAAGCTGCAGTTTGACGGGAGCATGACTTCTTGCCAGAGCCTGGGCGTCGGTATTGCAGCAGATGAACTCAATCCCACGGACCCTTTCACGAATCATGTGCTCGACAGCGTTGCCGCCGGCGCCACCTACGCCGATGACCTTGACTACAGCAATACGCTCGCCGATGCCTGGAGGTTGATGAGCCCGGTCCATGGGCGACGGTGTGGCCAGGCTTTCGGAAGTGCTGCGCTGCTTTGCCCACGCGAGCCAGGGCAGCCCGAGGACTGCGGCGGCGCCTGTCAGGCGCAGGAACGTTCTTCGCTTCATCTCGTCACCTCATGCATTCAGATGAAGCAATGATGGGGCCGATATGCGACAACTGGTGTCGCGAAAGAATCGTGCAAGGGGCCAGATCCAAAAATTGATGCGACACATCTTGGCGCATGTTTGCCGAGAATGACCTCACCTCAACAGGAGATCATCATGCCGCCACGTCGTCGCCCTCGTTACTCCGCTGTGCCATGCGAAATGCCACCCATTGTTCGTCTGTGGTTGCTGCGTTTGCTGGTTCCGCTGGGAGGTCATAGGGACTTCATTACTCAGCATGGGTTCAACAACGACACCCTCGCCGAGTTGATCGGTTTGGGCGAATGGGTTGATCCGGATCCGGTCGACTTCAGCCAGAAGGCCGTAAGGGCAGATCTGCGCAAGCTCTATCAGGCCAGCGAAAGCAAGTGGCGTCACGCCGCAATACCGTCATGCCTTCGCGGGAATGTGGCCCGGCTGTCGGATCTGGTCGGCCTGTCTGAAGCGGACTGCCGTATTCTCGAATTCACTGTTCTCCTCAATAACGAGCGGCTGCTTGATGACACGGCCGACTGGCTGGGGCAGTTGTCTTCCGTGAAGGTTTTTCATTCGTTGTCGGTCCTGCTGGAGATTCCCGAGCGCGAGGTTCGATCATCGCTGAGCGCCCAAGGGATTCTCGCCAGGTCGGGATTGGTTTCGGTCGATCGCAGTGGTACGTCGACCCTGCGCGGGAAACTCGACCTTCTGTCGATCAATTTTGCCGATCACATCTTTTCGTCGGACGCCGATCCGGTCAGCTTGCTGCGCGACACGGTCACGGTCGCTGCTCCCGCAAAACTCGGTATTTCAGATTACGGGCACATCGTGTCTTCGCTTGCTGTCCTGCGGCCATACCTCAGGCATTCTGTTGCCACGGGGCGCAAGGGTGTCAATGTGTTTCTGCACGGAACGCCGGGAACCGGAAAGACCGAACTGGCCAAGGTTCTGGCGAAGGAGCTCGGCTGCGAATTGTTCGAGGTTGCCAGCGAAGACGGAGACGGGGATCCGGTGAATGGCGAGAGGCGTTTGCGTGCGTTCCGGGCGGCGCAGAGTTTTTTTGCGCAACGCCGGGCCCTCATTCTGTTTGATGAGGTCGAGGATGTCTTCAATGACGGCGATGGATTCTTTGGCCGCAAGAGCACGGCTCAGACGCGCAAGGCGTGGATCAACCGAATGCTTGAGGAGAATTCGGTGCCGACCCTGTGGCTGTCGAACTCGATCGACAGCCTCGATCCGGCCTTCATCCGCCGTTTTGACATGGTGTTCGAGCTACCCGTCCCGCCCAAGAGGCAGCGCGAACGCATCATTCAGGAGGCGTGCTCGGACTTGCTTGACGCCCGCAGCGTGGCGCGCATTGCCGACTCGGAATCGCTGGCCCCCGCCGTTGTTACCAAAGCCGCATCGGTCATCCGCTCGATTCGGGACGAACTGGGTGAGGCCGGCGCTGCCAGCGCCTTCGAACTCCTGATTGGCAATACTCTGGAAGCACAAGGGCACGCGCCGATCCGGAAGAACGATCCCAACCGGCTTCCCGAAATCTACGATCCTGCCTTCATTCACGCCGACAGCGACCTGGCTCACGTGGCGGCCGGGATCGTGCTCTCGAAGTCCGGGCGACTGTGCCTGTATGGGCCACCCGGAACCGGGAAGACGGCCTATGGGCGATGGCTGGCCGAACAGATGGGCGTGCCGCTGTTGATCAAGCGTGCATCCGATCTGATGTCGATGTGGGTGGGCGAGAACGAAAAAAACATTGCGCGTGCCTTCAGGCAGGCCGAGCAGGAAGGCGCGCTGCTGTTGATCGACGAGGTGGACAGTTTTCTGCAAGACCGGCGTGGCGCTCATCGTGGGTGGGAGGCCAGCCTCGTCAACGAGATGCTGACGCAAATGGAGTCCTTCCCTGGCGTCTTTATTGCCTCGACCAACCTTATGGAAGGACTGGACCAGGCCGCGCTGCGTCGCTTCGATTTGAAGGTCAAGTTTGACTTTCTCAAACCCGAACAGGCATCCGAACTATTGCGCCGCCACTGCGCCACGATGAACCTGGGTACGCCTCAGTCCGATCAGTTGGGGCGACTGATCCACCTGTGGACGCTGACGCCAGGCGATTTCGCCGCCGTAGTTCGCCAGAACAGATTCCGTCCCATCACGTCGTCGGCAGGTCTGGTGGCCGCACTCGAAGCCGAATGCGCCGTGAAAGAGGGCGCGAAGGCAGCGATTGGATTCCTCTGACCATGAATCAAATGGTATAACTCGTTTGCCTGACAACAAGGAACAACACATGCGCACGCTGTCAAAAACCAAGCTTCTGGCCTACCGCCAATGCCCGAAGCGGCTTTGGCTGGAAATCAATCGACCCAAGCTGCGGCAGGATTCGGCGTCAACAGAAGCAAGCTTCGCCGTTGGGCATCAGGTGGGTGAGGTGGCGCGTCGCCTGTACGACCCGGAAGGGAAAGGCCAGCTGATTGACCCGAAAACCGAAGGCTTCGACGCCGCCTTTGCCCGAAGCACGGATCTCCTCGCGTCATCGCAGCCGATCTTCGAAGCGGGATTCAAGGCGGGTGGCGCGCTGGCCTTTGCCGACGTGATGTTGCCGGCGCGAAAGTCAGGCAAGCGGGTCTGGCGGATGATCGAGGTCAAATCTTCAACCAGCATCGAGGACTATCACCGGGCCGATATAGCGGTTCAGGCATTCGTCGCCCGGACTGCCGGCGTGCCGCTGGCATCGATCGCGCTGGCGCATATCGACAGCAAGTGGTTCTATCCCGGCGGGGATGACTACCAGGGGCTTTTTGCCGAGCACGACCTCACAGACGAGGCATTTGGCCGAGAGGACGAGGTCAAGGCGTGGATTGCCGATGCCCAGAAGATCGCTGCCAAGCGCAACGAACCTGCGCTGAGTACCGGCGCGCACTGCGGTGACCCGTATGAGTGCGGCTTTATTGGCTACTGCCAGAGTCAGGAGCCGCAAGCCGAATATCCGGTGAGCTGGATTCCCAAGATCCAGACCAAAGTGCTCAAGTCCTTCATCGCGGACGGTGGGGTGATCGATCTGAGCGATCTGCCCGACGAACTGCTCAATGAGCGCCAGCATCGGGTCAAGACCCACACCCTTTCGGGGGATGTGTATTTCGACGCCACGAATGCGGCGGCCGATCTGGCGGCCTGCAAGCTGCCGGCCATTTTTCTGGACTTCGAGACCGCGCGGTTTGCGGTGCCGATCTGGAAAGGGACGCGGCCGCACCAGCAGATCCCGTTCCAGTTCAGCGTCCACCGCCTTTCGCGCACAGGGAAGCTGGAGCAGCAGTCCTTCATCGACCTCTCCGGCAATGACCCGTCACGGGGGTTTGCTGAAACGCTGATTGCCGCCTGTGGTGAGCGGGGGCCGGTATTTGTTTACAACGCGGGGTTTGAGACTGCGCGTATCAAGGAACTGGGCGAGCGATTTCCCCGCATGAAGACCGCACTCCTTGCCATCAACGCGCGTGTGGTGGATCTGCTCAGGGTGGCGGAACAGCGCTATTACCATCCGAGCCAACAGGGGAGCTGGAGCATCAAGAAGGTATTGCCGGCGGTCGCGCCCGATCTTCGCTACGATGCCCTTGACGGCGTGCAGGATGGCGGCATGGCCATGAATGCTTTTCAGGAAGCGATTGCTCCGGACACGTCCTCGACCAGAAAAGCACAGATCGAGCAGCAATTGCTTGAGTACTGCGGCCTCGACACCTACGCCATGGTCCGGCTCTGGCAGTTCTTCGCCGGCCGAAGCGATCTGTCGGTCTGACGCCAATGTCAAAGCGCCCTGAAGCTTTGGAGACGGTCCAGCTGGTGCTGGAACTGCTGCGTAGGATTCCCCGCAATTGGAAGGTCTCGGCCGAGCAACTGCGAAAACAGCTCGCCGACGCGGGTATTGAGCGTGACTTGCGCACGATTCAGCGCCAGCTGGAAATGCTCAGCGTGCATTTCGACATCGAGCGCGATGATCGCAACAAGCCTTATGGTTACAAATGGAAGGAGCGTGCCAAGGGGCTGGCGCTGCCGATGTTGAGCGAACAGGAATCGCTTCTGCTCACACTGGCAGAGCAGCATCTGCGCAATCTGCTCCCGGCCGCGCTGATGAAGTCGATGGATGGCTTCTTTGTCCAGGCGCGTACCAATCTCGGTCCCCACGCCAACACCAAGCGCGAGCGTGAATGGCTCTCCAAGGTACGGGTCGTTAGTACGACGCAACCTCTCCTGCCGCCCAAAATTAGCTCCGGAGTATTTGAAGAAGTAAGCAATGCGCTGTACGGTAACCGTTGGCTGAGTATCGACTATAAGAATGCATCTGGTAAGCGGTCGAATGCGGAGGTGATGCCGTTGGGGCTCGCCCAGCAGGGGCCCCGGCTCTATCTCGTCTGCCGATACCGTGATTTCGACAATGAGCGCAGCCTCGCGTTACATCGAATTCTCTCTGCGAAGGCTTCGACGCTCACGTTCGAGCGCCCCAAGGAATTCGACCTTCAGAAATACGATGATGACGGCCGGTTCGGGTTTGGCGAAGGCGAGCGCGTTCGGCTTACGTTCCGCATCGACAAGCCCGCAGGGTTCCACCTGCTTGAGTCGCCACTGTCTGCTGATCAGCAAGTAACGGAGATCGGGGATCAGTTCGAGATCAGCGCTACCGTGGTTGATACGGAGCAACTGGAGTGGTGGTTGCGGGGGTTTGGGGATCGGGTCAATCGTATACAGCGAAAGTCCATACCATAAGAGTCAGTCCGTGCTACCTGACGGGGGTTGTGCATTTCGGTAGCGAACATTTGCATTCCAAAAAGAGCTGATTAACTCAAAATCGAACTACACCCAGAATGTCTGGCGATCAATATTCCTCGAAGCGATGACGAAAGTGGTGAATATAAAAACCAAATGGAATGAATTCTTTCAAGATCTGGATCTTCTTATTTTGAACGGACATCTCCCTGGAGAAGTCCACAAAAAGGATCTTGAATATGTATCGAATGAACTTACCAAATTGCGAACACGCTCACTCGAACGATCGCCAGCCCTCGTCGGCGAGCTCTACTCAAAGGACAAAGACAACCCTGCATTTCTCCCAACAAGTTTGCTGCGAATTCTCGACGGAACAGGGCTTAGAGAGGTTGCACATACCCGGATATTGGCCTGGGCATTTGATCCAGAGAGGGCCGAAGATGAGCACGGCTTGCCGAGAGATTTGTTCTTGTCGGTTCTTGACCGTTTGTCTGCAGACGCAGACCTAGACTGGCCTGCTGGTGAGTATGAAATTGGGAAAGTTGAAGCAGAGCGTTACACCTCGTGCGGGCGCAGAATTGATATTTGGGTTGAGGGCCACGTAACGACGGCGGCGGGAGAGAAGAACCAGTGGCTTGTTGTCATTGAAGCAAAAATAGCGGCCCAACTCACCGATCAGTTGCAATACTATGAAACTGAAGCTCGAGCATGGCAACGTGCGGGCAGAAAAAGACTAAATCCTAGCTTCGTGTTCCTGAAAGATGGGTCGCCGGTGGATGACGTTGTCTCGTCAGAGGATTGGCTGCCATTGAGCTTCAAGACGCTTTTTGAGTTGCTTTGGGCGAGGATTAGAGAACATCCAGAGGCACCTGGATATCACCTTGCTCGACATTACCTTAGCGGCGTTCTGGCAGACGTACAAGGCTGGACCCTTCCACTTAAGGCGAGCACTACAATTGTGGATTACCAGATGATCGAGTTTTGCCTTGACCTAAACCCCACAAGTGAGCGGTGCAAAAATGGATAGCAGCAATCTCGGTTGCAAAACAGATATTGGGCCTGGGTTATCTCTGTACGCCAAGTTTCCCAATGAGGTAGATCTCATTTGGTATCGTGATGATGATGAAAAATTAAAGCGGGATCATTTTCAAGATATGGAGAGAGCTAAATTCGATCATCTTGTTTCTCGAATTGAAAATCTATTTCATGTTATCGAGTTGGATGCCAAGGTTCTCGTCGAGCAATTTGCAGATAGAGTAAGCAATGCCAAGCTCAGTGATAATGTGAATATCATAAAGTCGGTTCAGCGGGTTCAATTAAAAATTGGCACAAAGTACTGGACCTGCAAATTTAGGGTGTTAAGGAAATACGCAAAGAGGCAAGTTAGCGCGCCTATTCATTTTGGATTTGTACTTGAGAGTCAAGATGGGCAATTATTTGCCAGGAGTTGGATATGGGTGAGAGGTGTTCAACGATCTTGGGTCTCAGATAGAATTTCTCGGTTTTCTCCCAGGTTTCGCAAATTGCCTCCGTGTCCAGTTTGGCCTAAAGATGAAAGCTTGATGCTGGCCAATGAAAATGTCTTAACCCTGTTGGAAGCGGATGAAAGTGCTTCCTCCATAGTCCAAAAGGCTTTTCTACCTATCGAGCTCATTACTCCGAGATCTTGGGCCGCACTGTTAGATGCTCCCAAGATTTAGCTACAGAGGTGGCCCTGTTTCTTAGGATAGATTTTGCAGGTTTTCCAAGTGAGCCTGATGCGTTTATGAGTAATCCACGGGGCGGATTGCCGAAGGTCCCTCAAGACCGAAGGTGAGCGCTATGTGGGTAACTCAGCGTAGATCACGGCGCCAGCTTTACTGCCGTTGAATCGAGGTATGCCGCATCGGGCGTTCGGGCGCCGTGACGACGATTGTGGGCGGCGCCTGTGGTAAAACTCGAAGTAGCCCGCGAGTTGCTCACGCGCTTCGGGGACGAACGCTCGGGATCTTCTAAGGCACTTGCGCTTTGGCACGAATTGAGTCGCCTTCAGGGAAGACCAGCGACCCGATGGTCGATCGCAGCAGCCTCATCGCAGAGAATCCGTCGGCCTCAGACATAGCCCGGCGCAGCCTGTCAGAAATCTCGTAGCACGCGTTGTCGTCTGCCAGCGTGGCGATCTGCAGCATTGCGGTGAGTCCTCCGGCTGCTTCAGTCCAAGCCGCCTCGCCGTCTCGCCATTCGGGGTCGTCGGCGACGTCGCGTTCCTCATGCGGAGGTACGTAACCCGGCTGTGGCTCTATCGACCGGCCATTGCCCCGCGCCAGGCTAACGAGATCCCATCTCGAGTAGTCATCGGTGTATTCGTGAAACGCCTGCGGCAGAAATCCTTCCGCCAGGGAGCGCTCGAGCAACTCAAGCCATTGCAGTGATTCCAGCGATGCCTCCCCAACGCAGGAGGCCTTTAGATCTTTTGGCACGCTTTTCATGATTGCCTTGGCAAGCCCCGCCGGGGCGACATCTGACCTGATCGATCCACCACAGTGATCGGCCAGATACTTTGCGACGCTGCTCGTCGAGTAGTGGTAGAGCTTCTTGGAGGGGTGGCCGGGCGGGTAGAACGCGCAACGCCAGTAGCAGCCAGAGGGTGCGGCGTATGGCAGGAGCATCATCCTTCCGTAGCCGTTTCTGATGAGCCAAATGCCCGCCTGAAGAATCTTGCGGCCGGCAGCCATGATTTTCTCTTGCGGGCTATCCTCATCGTCGAGATCATCCTCGACGATTGTTTGGTGTCCATCTTCGCTCATCCCTGCTCCTTCTCTTGTTGGTTCAGGTTGCGTGCCCAACCCGATATATGACCGATTTTATTGGCGCTAAGGCTCACAGAGTGAGCCAGAGAAATGGCCGAGTTGAGGCGCATAGGTCAATGAGATTCCATTAGATGTGAAGTCGGAAGGCCGCAAACCTGGTTCGCGCTTGCGATTACATTGACACCCATCGTGTCCCGGCTTGAGTTTAATGACAGTGTGCGACGAAGCCGGATACTTGCGCCGTCGGTTTTGGATGGACCGCAACGACCTGGCCAGTTGTTGCCGGCGGCGTGAATCCGTAGAAATCTGGTGGCAGTAAATGGCGGTGTGATTTGGCGGCGAGAAGTGGTGGAATCGACAAGCTACGAAGCGTCGGCGCTGGCGATACGGTGTTTCGATCAATCTGGAAAGCAGGCATGGTGGTATGCTGCTAAAACGTCATGACGTTTTAGGGATAACCATGAGTACACCAGCCATCCGTTCCACGCTGTACCTTGAGCCTGGACTGCACCAGGCGTTGCGCCTGAAGGCGGCGACCGCACACCGCTCGATGTCGG
>CAMBRI010000031.1 GCA_945870205.1 Sulfuritalea hydrogenivorans sk43H
GCCGCGGCGTCGGATCCGACCTTGCTCGGCGATCCTGTCGTGCCCGACCGCAGTGAAACCGACGAGGTGAATGCCGCCGGCGTTCCCGATGCCGCGCAGGATATCCTCAGTGCAGGTATCCAGGACATCAGCCACTCGCTGGTGGATGATTTTTCGTTGAATGACGTGCTGCGCATCACCCTGGAAACCATGTACCGCGCGATGGGTTTTCAGCGCGTCCTGTTATGCCTGAAGGATTCGCACAGTGGCAGCATGGTGGGACGTTTCGGATTCGGTGCAGACACCAATGAACTGGCGCGGAAATTCCGCTTTCAGTCGACGGATGCGCCCAATGTATTCCAGCTTGCGATCAGCAAGGGCCTGGACATCATCATTACCAATGCCGATGACCCCAAGATTGTCGACAAGATTCCGGCCTGGTACCGCAAGACCGTAATGGCCAAGACTTTCGTTCTGCTGCCGCTGCTGATTAAGGGAACTGCCGTGGCGCTGATCTATTGTGATCGCGAAAAGGCCGGCAGCATAGTGATCCCGGAGAAGGAATTGTCACTGCTCAAGACCCTGCGCAACCAGGCCTTGCTGGCCATCAAACAATCGATGTAGTTCAGCTGGCGATGTACTGTTCCAGTTGCTGGATCAGGAAGGCCTGCTGGGAGATGGTTTCCTTGACCAGGTCGCCGATCGATACCATGCCGAGGACATTCTTGCTGGCGTCGAGCACCGGCAGATGACGAATGTGCTTTTCGGTCATCAGCGCCATCGCCTGGTCGGTGGTCTGCTCGGGAAGGGCGTAGAGCACCTTTTCGGTCATGATCTCGCGCACCAAGGTTTCCTTGGAGGACTTGCCGAGCAGAATCACCTTGCGTGCGTAATCTCGCTCGCTGAAGATGCCGGCCAGTTGTCCGTCACGCATCGCCAGAACCGCGCCGATGTCGTGCTTCGCCATGAGTTCCAGGGCAGAGAATACGGAGTCGTCGGGCGACACGGAAAGCGGTGCGCGGGGTTTTTCTTCGAGCAGTTTCTTCAGGGTTTTCATGGTGACGCCTCCTCTGGTGGTCAGGTCGGCTGCCGCCGGCCGGTGCTTCGCTGTTCTATAGGGCGCTATTGTGCAGGAAGAAGCGGCGCCGGTGTTCTCTGATAGCGGCCAAGCCGGAATTTCGTGCAGATTTTACGGCGCTTGCCCCGTTATTCCGCCAGTCCGTGCTCGAGCCCGTAGCGAATCAGTTCGGCCGTGCTCTTCAGGCCCATTTTCTCGAGCAGGCGAGCGCGGTAGGTGCTTACCGTGGCAACACCAAGGTTCAGCTTTTCGGCGACCTGGGTCAGGGTGTTCCCGGTGGAAATGAGCACCAGCACCTGATACTCGCGATCGGTGATTCGCTCATGGGGCGACCTGTCGGTGTTGTCCGAAATTGCTTCGGCCAGTTGCTGGGCCACTGCCGGGCTCAGGTATTTTTTGCCGGAGGCGACCTGGCGAATCGCGGTGACCAGAAGTTCCGGTGCGCTCTGCTTCGTGAGATAGCCGGAAGCGCCGGCTTTCAGGGCGCGTACCGCGTACTGTTCCTCGGGATGCATGCTGAGTATCAGGACCGGCAGACGCGGAAATTCCTTCTTCAATTGCTTCAGGGTATCGATACCGTTGCGGTTGGGCATCGATACATCCAGCAGAAAAACGTCCCAGGGCTGTTGCCGAGCCAGGCTCAGCGCCTCGACACCGTCGTCGGCTTCGCCGGTGACCAGCAGGTCTTCGGTTTCGGAAAGAATCTGCTTCAGGCCCTGCCGCACAATGGCATGGTCATCAGCAATCAGGACGTGGATTTTGTCGGCCATGGTCAGAAAAGATCGCGCTGCAATTCCTCTTCATTTGGAGCTTCCACGCCGGCACATTCCGGAATCCGCAGAAGAATGTGGGTGCCGCCGTGTTCCGCCGGTCCGATGGAAAAGTCGCCCGAAAGGCTCAAGACCCGTTCGCGGATACCGCGCAGACCGAAGGACTTCGGCTTCTGCATATCGACTTCTGAAATGCCGCGACCATTGTCCCTTATTTCCAGCACGATGTTACCGCGTTCGCGTCGCAAACGCATGACTACCAGCGATGCGTGCGCATGTTTCGCGACATTGGTCAGCGCTTCCTGGGCAATCCGGAACAGGGCCAGTGAAGTATCCGGTTCCGGCTCGATGGAGTCTTCGTCGCATTGCACGCGGCAGGGGATGCCGAAGCGCTGGCTGAAGTCTTCGGCCTGGCATTCGATGGCGGCGGACAAGCCGAATTCCTTGAGGATTCCCGGGCGCAACTCGCGAGCGACGCGGCTGGCCGTGCTCATGGCCTGGTCGAGCAGGTGCTCGATCGAGTGGGCTTTTTCGCGCAGGCGATCGGCGCCTTCCGGCAGCTTGCTGGCCAGATGCGCCGCTTCGATTTTCAGAAAGACCAGAATCGACCCGAGTTCATCGTGGATGTCGCGCGAAATCCGTTCGCGCTCCTCTTCCTTGACCGCTTCGAGGTGAGTGGACAGTTCGGCGAGTTGCTGGCGCGAAGCGCGCAGTTCCGCCTCGCTTTCCTTGCTTTCGGTCACGTTGGTGGCGATGCCGCGCCATTCGACGACGTTGTTTTCGAAGCGGTGCGGTGTCGAGCGCAGGTTGATCCACTTTTGCCGGGCGCGCCCTTTGGTGTGGCCTTCCCAGTTCAGCAGCGTGCCGCTGGCGGCCGATTGGCGCAGGGCGTTTTCGAGACTCTTGCGCTTTTCGGCATCGAAGGCATCGAATAGCCGGCCGGCGGACGCCAGCAGATGCTGCTGCTTGAAACCGAAGAGCTTCTGGCAGCCCTCGCTGACGAACAAAAAACGATATTCACCTTCGGCGTCGCGACGCAATTGAAACAGCATGCCAGGCAGGTTGGATGCCAGGGCGTCAAAACGCGCCTGACTCTCATTGAGCATTTCCAGTGCTGCACGGTGATCAGCCCTGTGCCTGGCTTCACGCACCTCGCGCTCGACCGCCGGAATCAGGCGCTCCAGCCGATCGGCATCAATCACATCACGCGCTCCGGCCTTCATTGCCGGTTGCATGCTGCGTTCGTCGTCGGGCCCGGCGACCAGAATCAGCGGCAAGTCAAAGCCCGAAGCGTCGATCTCGCTCACCGCCGCCTGCACTGACGGTAGCGCGTGGCCCGGAAAGTAGAGCACCGCGTCCCACTGCTGCTCTCCCAATGCGTTGCGCAGTCCGGCAATCGTGTCAAAGCGTTTCAGATCACAGGCCTTGTCGGCCTGCGCAAAGACCGGTAGCAGGCGCTCCACGGCCTGGTCAGTGGTGGCAATGACAAGCAGATGCATGAGCTGGGGAGGAGTTGAGCTGGCGACCATGAGCGGCGTCTGGGGTGATGAAGATGGAGTCTACATTGGATCGGCTCCGTTATAATTCGTCCCGAGCCGGCATAGCTCAGATGGTAGAGCAACCGCCTTGTAAGCGGTAGGTCACCAGTTCGATTCCGGTTGCCGGCACCAGTAACACCAAGGCTTTCAGCGATGGAGGCCTTTTTTTCGTCTGATGATTATTCATATCGGTGCCACTTTCGGTGCCACTTTGCCTGAATCGCTTTATCACTAGCGCCCTATCTCGGCAGCAGATCGCCGTTCTATGTGCAGTCACACGATAGTACCGCACATAAACTTTCCGACCTCGGAATCAGAATCGCCGTGCCACCAGCGCCGACTATTGCTATCGGCCACCAGCACCAAGGTCAGCACCGGGCAGAGACCGGGGGGTATGTTCCGGCAGGCCGTATGCCTGCGAAGGGAACCCCACGACTACGGACACACACGCGACCGGGGGGGCGGGGTCTTGATGCAGCGGCTGAGATTGAGGCTATCCGCCTTCCCTCGCGAAAAGCGTTTTTCAGGTCACTGCCACCGGGTAGGGGGTACATGGGCATCCGACCCCTATGTGATTGCAATGGATGAGGCCGGAGACAATTTTTATTTTTGCTTTGGATTTGGCGCAGTGTTGGCGTTCAGTTTGAGCCACCACCAGTACCACTTTGGCACTTGGTAAAACTGACTGGTCGGAGTTGTTGGTACTAAGGAGTCCTCGAACTCTCCTTCCCTCAGGGTCAAGTGACTTCCTGACTCTTGCCTGCAACGCCAGTTGTGCGAATCACGTACCGCGCAGTTCTCCAAGCGCCTAAGGGAAGTGATGTCATCCCAAGCAATTACTATCTGTTGGTCGGGGAACACTTTGTAGGTGGTTTTTCCAAACACAGTTTCTTTCCCATTGCATACAGCATTTGCGCGCTTCTCTGAACAGAATGCTTCGTGGACAGTCGCTTCAGTGGTGAATGGCAATAAATCACTGAATGCCCACAAGCCGAGAAAAGGCGTGACCGCAATGAAGATAATCGATAACCAGAATTGCATCGCAACTCCTATCTATTTGTACGCCGGGACGCGATTCGTGCGGCAGTCGAATCTGCCTTTGATGCTTGCATTGAAGTATCGCCCCATAGACTCCGCACCTCTCAGCGCAGCTACCGTGCCAGCGTCAATCTCGCAGTAATGATAGTAAGTACCTTGCAGGCCAATCACCATGTACTGCTCTTTCCGGTCATAGCAGACACGGGTGACGAGACTACTCCTGCTGACTGACTCGCACTGGAAAGGCGCGAGGTCGACAACGCCGCGATACTTGACGTTGACGGTTTCGGCAAGAGCGGCCCCGGATAATCCGACCGTCAGCGCGATTGCAATTCCTAGACTTAGACCTCGCATTAGTTCCCTCTCTTTGCGCTACCGGCCGGCAAATCCCACCTTGAATAATCCCAGAACGAAGCCGGTGTAATAGAAAAATCCCGTGTTTGGTTCGCCGATGATGTAGACGCCATCGATGAACAGATAGCCAATCAGCGAGAACTCGAAAATAAGCCCGTGCCAGAACCCTGAGAAGAAACCGTAAGGCTCGTGGACGCCAGCGTAGTGATGTGCGCAGCCAGACAACGCTATCGCCACTAGCGCCACAAGTAAGGTTGTGCGAGTCATCACGCTTTGCCAAGAGTGCTTAGTTCTTACCTAGTTTCGCCCTAACGCTACCGAGAAACTTAACGACGCAATCTGAAAAGCCAAGCATGGTCGTGGGCGAACGCTTTCGCAGAACTTTTTGATCGGCCGTATATTCAGAATCAACGACCATTAAATCCAATGGAGTAGAAACGTCCATCCCCCCTGTCTTTCGGTTGTAGCCGATGGTGGCATTGCCCGACGCCATCAACTCCTTGAGCACCGTAGCTATTACAGGATCGGCAAAACTATATGCAAATACTTTATAGCCTTCATCGCCATCAAACGAATTCCCCTTAGCTTGTGCTGTAGAAGCTGTGGCAGTTTGTAGGTACGCAAAATTCGGACGAGTGAATGATGCGTCGCTTCTAGATAAGTCTTTCAGCCCGGCCTTGAACCCAACAGCGATGCCCTTGCTGGTGCGATCTAGGCGAAGCATGAAACTTCCATTTACAGCGACCGGATTGCCACCAAGATAGGCGCGGTCTGCCTGTGCTACCAAATAGACAAGGGAACATCCTTCCAAATTTCCGCCTACCTGGATCGGTTCAAATTTGACCCAATGTGTTCCATAGATAGAGTCATCTGCGGCATTGGCAATCAACCCCGCGCAGCACAACATAATTCCCACAATGAACCGTCGCATGACATCCCCTTAGTTCTCGGATTTTCCTCGATGCCGCCACTCCCACGGCGGCACAGGTACAGCATCACTCCACAATCCCACCTTCTTATTCCGCGCTTCAGTCTCAGCAAACGAATACTGCTCCCGTTCTTCCTCCGGTTGCTCCTTTGCATACTGCTTGTAGTGCCACGCCAGTCCCATCGTAAGCATCGCCATACCTGCATCTAACGTCTTGGGACAGTCGGATACCTGGCACTCGGCAGAAGTCACCCAGACACGGCCAATGGTGCGCCCGTACTTGTCTTTCTTCCTGTCGTCGACTCGCACTTCCTTGCCGAACACCATATCGCTCATGTGCTGCTTGGCTACGTTGCCGAATGCCTGCGCTTTCTCTGGTGCGTCGATACCGGCGAGGCGAATCTTTACTTGCTCCTTATCGCGCAGCACCGTAATAGTGTCGCCATCAGCTACCGCTACCACCTTGCCGGTGAAGTCGGCGTGGACGGGCAGGCTGGCCAGCGCAAGTGCAACGGCCAGCAGGAAACGGATTAGAGGCTGAGCGCCCATGCGATAGCTGTCAGTGCGAAGACCATTCCTACGAGCGCCACAGGCCGGGTATAGCGCAGGATGAAAGTCAGCACCGGGTCGATGCTGGGGTCGTTGGCGGCTGGTTGGGTTCGGAAATCCACGTTCACTCGCCAAAAGTATTTTTCTGACCACGGTTTCACTTGCACAGGCGTTTGTGAATTGTCTCCATTACGGCGCCAGCGGCAAACCCTGGCTTCATTGAATCCAAATTATCACGCACGATTCTCGACCATTCATCACCGCTCACCTTGGTGATCGTTTCACAGTATGGGTATCTACCGTTGCTCTTATAGCGCATCGGGTTTACGCCGACAACGTCTTTTAGCATCCACGTTTCAACTACTCCGCGCACATAGGATTCACATGCGAAACGGAGTGCAGAATCTTCGCTTTCGCAAAGATTTTTTAGCGAGGCAACTGAGTAAACTGATTGGGCGTCAGTTAGTTTGCTGAAAGTCGCAATTGCGATAAAAAGAGCAATGCCTAATTGATTTCTGTTTCGCATCATCAATATCCAAAGTGGTTGGTTGCATCACCATAGTTCTTCCCCAAGGTTAGCTTCCAGGAATCGTTCGCTGTATTTCGTCGCGAATCTTCTGAATCAAGTCGCGGGCTTTTTGTACCTCTGCGATGGCGGCGGGAGAACTCAACTTAACGAGGTCTCGATTTATGATGGCAATAGAACTGTCTGATTGTTGAACTGCACTACCGGCTAATATTCCGACAAGTTTCTTCACCGTCGCCTGATCTCGGCTGTCCTTCATTAGCGTGTAAATCGAGACGACAATACGAAGCTGCATGAACTGTTGGTGATCCATTCTTGCTACGGCGTCGTAAATTCTGTTCGCCGCAATTTCTTGCGTATCACTCATCCCAGCAATCATGCCGCCCAAATTGGTTAGTGTTTGGGTAAGTTCTTTGTGGGTGGTTTCCATAAACCGTTCCAACTTCGCGGCTTGAGCCTGAGTCTGCGCGTAAGCGGGGGCCGCGAGAGCCAGCGATAGAAGGATTGCCGCCATCCTCGCCGTGTTTGGCACAAGACGCATTTCTACCCCTTTCAATTGCCCGGTACGCATCCGCCAGCGCAAACAGCCTGCCCGATTGAATTAACAGCCGCACCGCCGCCCGGAACAGAGGAACACATAACTTGCCCAATAGAGTTTCTTACACATTGCCCCGGCCCCGTTTGAACCTGACCAATTGAGTTGGCGATAGCACCACCGCCGGGGCTATCTCCACAAACGACCTGACCGATTGAATTTCTGGCGCAACCACCGCGACCAGTAACAACCTGGCCGATGCTATTGACGGCAGCGCCACCACCCGGTTCGGCACAGATCACCTGCCCGATCGAGTTTGTGGCGCATCCGCCTGCATTTGCAGAATTCAGCAGCATTGATGTTGCTATTGTCAGCACAGCGAAGAGAAGATTCTTCATTTTGGCGGTCCGGTAAGGTTGCAGCATCGAGTGGTGGCAGCATCACCATAGAACGCATTCCAGACGCATCCTGCGCCCTACTATCAACAAGGTCAATATTGCCGAAAGGCATAGGCGAAACCAGAACGATGGTGTTCCCACCATCTGACCACCGGCAACGCCGGCCAGCGAGCGAGCTATAAAGCGCGGAAGCGGCCCACACCACCACCGCGCAGCCTGACTAACCTATCGCAGCCGAAATAGTCCTTGTCCGGGCCGGGGCGCAAGACATAACCGACCATTACCCGAACCCGCAGGGCGCGTAGCGGTAGGCCACAAAGCGAAGCCCAGCGCAGCGACTGGCCTACTTTGGGTAATGCGCGGTTATGTTCAATCGCACCGCGATTTACCCCTGCCCGGCTGGGTGCAGTTGAGCGCAGCGAACTGAATTGTTTTTTCATGGCCGACACAACCCGGCATCGCAGCCGTCCGCTTGAACGCAGTTAAGCGGCGGCGGGCCACGGAGTGCAGGAGGTCGAGCGCGGCCCCAGTGTAGCCGCTGAAGCCGTGAGCGGCATTATGCTGACGGCGCAGGCGGCGGGGAGTAGCGACAATGCAGGGACAGGGTAAAAGTCGGCGGTGGCGGAACGGCGGTAAGCAAAGGCACGAAGCCAGTGCGCGGTTTCTTGCGCTCTGGCGCGGTTCAGGATGCGATGCGGTAGCGACGGCGCGGGGCTTGCTGGTCTTTTTGCAAGCGCCGTGACGGCGCGGTCAGGGAGTGAGCTTTCTCGGCCTACCGCGCTTCCGTCGTGGTGCCCTCAATTTATCCAGCCCTGCAAACGGCGCACTTTCGGCGGCTTCAATCATCGGCGACACGGCCTCGGCCTCTGCGGAAAGCCTCTCGTATGTCGGCCACCGCATCCATTTCGGTTTCCACTCCTTGCGCCCCGGCTCGATCTTCCATCGGCGGAATACCATCTCTGCACGGCGTACAGCCCGCCGCATAGGGCTTTCCGAATGGCTCCGGTACCTTGCCCCCGTGCATCGGTAGCAGGACGCCATACCGCGCAGATAGAGCACCTTACAGCCACGCCCGCATCTGGCACAGATCAGGCGCGGCGCAGTCATGCAGCCGGAAGAAACTCGCACCAGCCGCACGGCGTAACTCTTGGCATCCGCTGTAACTGTCAGTAGGCCCGGCGCAAGGTGCTTGTATTCACCGGCAGCAAGGCGCGGCAGTTCATCGAAATACGGCCGCCCGGATCGGCGACCATACCAGCCCGAAAAGATCGTTCCTGCCATGGTTGAAAAGTTGACGTGTTATGAATGGCCTAAATTTAGACTTCTTCGACTCCGTCGCTCGTTGTCGCTGTTAGCCCGGTTTCGCCTGCCATAACGCGCAGGTTTCGCAGCGCCCATAGCGGATCAAATACGGCATGTCTGAGCCATTCCAGAATGGATTCGCTATCGTCGCCGTAACGCACTTGAACCAGCCGGACGATTTCCTCGGCTTCGGCCTTGGTTGCTGCTCGTTTGGTGCGGTACCGATTCATCGCACCTACCCAATTGCCAGACTCGGGCTTTAGTCCAGCTTGATCGGCTTTTGCCCATACTTCGGGGTCGGCGTGTTTCAGCATAAAAGTCAGCAGACTGACTTCGCGCTGGGCGCGTTCGCGCAGGTGTTCGCCAAGGCAAACAAGATCGTCATTGTTCATTTCATTACCTCCAGATATGCCCGGCGTTCGGCCTCTTGACGGCTGAACCCCGCATCAAATTCAAGAATTGCAGCGCGCTCTTGGAATAGCTCATCGTCAAACGATGCCGCCGTGGTGTCAGCGCCGACTATTGGCGCTATATGGGAATTGCGTTCTGAATGCACTAAGGGGGAACTGCATAAACTGTGTAAAGGACTTTTTGCAGTTTGCGCAGTTCCATCTATGAGCGTTTCGGATCGCGTTTGCTGCCGTAACAGGCGCAGGTAGTCGGGAGCATTCATGCTGACAGCCCCACTCTTGGCGATACAGCGTAGGTAGGATCAGCAGGGCGTCCGATGCCTTGTCCACCGCCGGGATCAAGTTCGATCAGCCAGCCATACTCAAACAGCAAGCGGCAAGCCTTCTTGACAGCCTCACGGTCTGACAGCCCGTGCCAACCCTTCCTAGTTATTTCCCATGCCTTGAATTTCTCTGGCAGTTCGTCGCGCTTTAACCTGGAGAGCAGGAGTTCCGCTGCACCGGCCTCAGGATGCTCTGCGGCGTGATAAACCCGTTCGGCGTGAGGTGTAAGGTAGTCGATCCATGCCAACGCCTTGTAAAGCGTTCTAGCGGATACCTCCTTCGCGGTTGGTTCATCTGCGACGTGGAGAATCAGAGCCAGCTTTCCCACTAATCCGGGGTACTTTCCGAAATGTGCTGCAAGTGGTGCGCTCACTCCACCAGCCGAATCTGCGCTACGGGCGAACTGCATAAACCGCGTATACCAATCAACGAAGACTATTTGCGCATCGTCGGACAATCGAACGAACGGCGGTTCATTACCATATTTGTCATGGCTGCCGATTGCGTCAGAATCGAAGGTATCCGCTCTTTCAAACAGGGCCGCTGCTGCTTCTCGCGCTTTGCTATCAGGCCAGCGATCCACATATTCAAACGACTCCGGCTCCGGCCACACAAGAAGCTGAAACCGCTGCAATAGCCCATCAGCACGTTCGCCTGAAAATGCACCGCGCACATATCTCGCCAATGGCCCAGGCTGGATGCCACCGAAGACAGATAGCGCGTACTTGGGAAGCGTTACTGTGCCACGTGAGATTCTGTCAAAGCGATAGCCCTCCTTGCCAGACCAGCCAGACAAATACAGTCCTCGTGCGTCAGCATTGGCTTCGTCCTCCAAACTTTGAAGGAGCGAATTGAGTTCGTCGCGCTCGACCAATAGGCCGGTTGAGTTGGCGGCAAGTAACTCACCCAACTTTGCCGCCGTTGCATCGGAAGTCCAATATGTACGCTGTATCGGGGCCTCGGGTGCGGCGTCGGAACCAAGGTCAATCTTGGCGGTTGCGTCCTGCTTTAGATTCTCGACAGCCTTCTTTTTCTTGGCCTCCTTCCGGAGATTGTATGCTTCCATCTCCACAGCATATTGATCGGCAGCATCTCTATAGACGGCATCTGCTGCAACTTGAAGTGCTTTGAATGGCTTCACCCCGTCGCGGTTGGCTGGAGACTTCAACGCAGAAGGTGGCCCAATGATGCCGCCCCAGACATTTGCATACTCCGTCCAATCATCAAACTTCTTCAGGCGAATCCCTAGCTTGCGTCCTATGACGCTACCCAACGCGACCATAGCCGCCACCGCAGCAAAGTCAGGGCGATACCGCGCACGAGCAGCGCAGTCCGACACAAGAGCCTGAAGGACATCAGGGAGAAGATCAATTGGGAAGCCAGGAACGGGCGGCAACTTCGGCAATGAAGAAGGCTCAGGCCAACCGTCAGGATCGGCAGCAGGCGGATCAGTTGCCGTATCGCCAGCGCCGACTTTCAGAAACTCGGTTATGGCAGCTTTGACAGCATCCAGCCCGCGCAATCTGGAGAAATCATTCCAGTCCGAAGGCGGTTTCTCGGCGGCCAGTTCGGCAGGGGTGAATGCTGGCAGCGCAACTATCCCGGCCACCGCTTTCGCGGCCTCGGTTGCAGCTCGTTGTCCCGTGCCCGACTTGTCGACGTCGCCGCAGATTACCTGCCGCACGTCCGGCAGTTGCGCCCGAATGAACGTCGACACTTCCAGCAGGTTGCCCGCCGTGAAGCAAACCACCACGGGCAGGTCGGTCGCCTCGCGCAATGTCGCGCCGGTTGCGAAGCCCTCGCATATCAACATGGTGCCGCGTTCCTTGGCCTCGGCGCCGGTGCCGATCAGGTAATAACACCCCTTCACCCGGCCATCGGGCAGGAACCGCTTTGTACCGTCGGCGGAAATGAATTGCAGCGAATGAAGTACCTTGCCGATCCGCATCGGGATAATCAGCCGGCCATCGCTATGCAGTAGCGCGCCGTTCGGCCCGATGCCCTTGGCTTGCAGGTATCCATGAGCAGCGGTTGCCGGGGTTCCCTTCTCCACGATCGGCAGTGCCTTCTTTGCGGCGCCGGCATGACGTGCGGCCTCGTCGGCTTCGGCTTGCTTGATCGCCTCTTGGCGCTTGCGGTCGCGCTCGCGCAGTTCGGCATCCGTCAGGGTGCGGCCATCGTCGGCGAAGAAATGCCGCTTGTCGCCTTTCCAGTTGAAGGCAATTCCGCCAGTGCCGTCGGGAAAATACTTGATGCGTCCGTCGCCCTTGCCACTCGGATCGTCCTCGATGTCGGTTTCATGGAATCGGCCATCGGCGGGAACGTCGCGGTAGATGATGCCTACTTCGGCGCAAGCGGCCCGTGCGGCGTTTTGGAGTTGCGCGTTCATCATCGCAAAGCCCCCCATAGAATTAGAACCAGCATGGCGAGCAGGGCCGCGTCGTATGCCGCAATGCTGATCAGCAGGGCTTTCAGTTGAGCGTGAATAGGGCTATGATTATGGCTGTTGAATGCAATGTCATAGCCCGCTTTCCGATTGGCCTCGGGGGCGGGTTTTTTCTTGGTAGTCATTTCGGAACGCCTGCCGCTTTAATGCGCGCTTCAATCCAGTTTTCGATTGAATCCGAAGTCCACGCCACTGCGCGAGCGCCAAGCGAGACAGGTGCGGGAAATTCTCCGCTCTTGATTTTCTCGTAGATCGCCGTGCGGCCGTAGCCGACTTGATGCTTGACTTCGGGGAGGCGCAAAAAGCGCCGAGATTGATGTGTCATAACTATCTCCGATCAATGTGAAATTGCATTGTCGAAGGATAGCTTCGTATCCTATTGAAAGATAACGGATAATACGGCCACAGCTAGCTGCCGCCGGTTTTCGCTAATTCCTTTCGCGCCTTTTCTACGTAACGGATCGGCAGTCCTGTGTCTATGGCAATGCATTTGCTCAAAGCGCGCGGCGTGGTCTTCGGCGCAAGTGCTTTTTCTGCATCACGGATACGTTTGTATTTCTCATCTTTCTGCACTTCCAGTTGCTTTCCTCGGCCTTTGCCGGCCGGGCGCCGCGTTTTTTGGGCTTCGATGGCAGTGCGATGCTCGTCAAGCAGCTTCATGCCAATTGATTCCATAGCCACCATTTGGTTCATGTAGCGATGCGCCTTGAATAGGCAATCTTGCGGGCTATCCTTGAAGCGGCAGATAAGCATTGCCAAGACAAAGCGCATACCCACGGCGCTTGTCAATTCGGAAAACGGCGGATAGTTATCCTCCCATAGCTTGATGGCGAGTGCTGTCGGGCAGGGCGTCAAGAAACCGGCGCATTGCCATGGCTCTGCTTCATCGAATGGAATTGGCTTTGGGCCAGTCACCAAGTCAGACAACATCCCAAGGTTCGCCCTCGGTTCGCGGTTGCCGTGTTCCTGCTTCCATTGCTTGAAGGCCGAATAAACAAGATTCCAAAGCCGTTCACGCCAGCGTTCATCGAGGGTAGCTAGCTCTCTCTCGGCGTCATCGCAGATTATTGCTTTTGTTGAATTGGCTTCGAACATCGCGCACCCTCCCGCGCATCCCTCGTGAGGATCGCCAGCGCCAGCCCGCGAGGGTGCGGGTTTTCGGGGATCAGCCTAGGCGTGGCGAATTTGGTTACGGTTATGCGCGTTTCCTTTGCTTAAGCGGGATTATCTTTGCTGCATTGCCTGCCATGATTGCGGCGACACGTTCGCCGAGCGAGCGCCATGCCTGGCGCTTCTCATCCTCATAATCATTCTGGTCGTATATCCCGGTTACGGATTGATCCGTATGGTTCAGCAGAAGCCCGGCGATGAATCTGGAAAAATGGAGTTTCGTTACCAGTGTTGCCGCCGTGCGCCGCAAATCATGAGGGGTGAAAACCTCTAGCACCGCCTCATCGTCTTTAGACAGTTTCCTGACTTTCGATTCTATGGCAGGCAGCAGACGCTTAATAGCGCGAGTAACTGACAGCAGGGATAGCGCCTTGCCTTCGGTTCTGCCGGGGAATAGTGGGGCACTCTTGCCCTTCTGCCGCAGCGGTCGGGCCTTCTCTAGCACCTTCAATGCCGCTGACGATAAATGCACGATATGTGGCTCGCGATTCTTTGACCGTTCAATCGGGATAGTCCAAGTCGCTTTGTCCTCGTCTATCTCGCCCCATGTTGTCTCCCGCGCCTCGGTCGGGCGGGATGCGGTCAGCAATTGCCATTCGATGCAATGGCGCACCGGCATGGAAATATCAGATTCCTTGAGGGCATCGAACATTGCCTGCAATTCGATATCAGAAAGGTTGCGATTCTTTGGCACGTAGGGTGCAGGGGAATCAAGCCCCGCCATTGGCGATACCGAAAGGTATCTGCGCCCGACCGCATAGCGAAACATGGCCCGCATTGCCTTATGAACGTGAACCGCCTGCCCGATGGAGCCGCGATCCTCAACCTTGTCGATCAGTTTGCGACAATGCTCATGCGTAACGTGAATAGCCTTCATCACGCCGATGAACGGCAGAATGTCATGGTCTAGGCAGTAGCGCCTCTCTGTCTTTGTGCGGTCGGATAGTGGTTTTCCGGTTTTCTTAACCTTCCTCCGCAATAGCCATTCGTCTGCCAGATCGGAAACGGTCGGCTCTTTCAGGCGGTTGGCAATCTCCGCTTTGACCTTGAGGGCAGGGGGAGGGCATTCTCCACGTCTCGCGCCTGAGGCTTCGGTACGCTTCTCGTTTCGCACTTGTTCCGCAGCGGCGAGCCCCATCGCGGGATAGTCGCCGATCTTCATACGGGATTCGAGAGCGCCTATCTTGTAGCGGTAGCGCCAATACTTCGCGCCCCAGGGTTCGACAATGAAATACAGCCCGCGCCCGATGTTGTGCTGCTTCCGTACCTTGCCCGGCTTTTCGCCCTTGAGCTTGGCATCAGTCCATTGCTTCATTTCCCCACCCTCCATGCCGGTGCCACTATTGGTGCCACTTTCGGTGCCACTATTTGCCGGATGTTAATGAATCATTACGGGCAGTATAGGCTTGAAAGCCACTAAGGGCAATGGTTGGCTGGATTTGTCAGGATACTATCGGATTTGATGAAATACGCCTTGTAAGCGGTAGGTCACCAGTTCGATTCCGGTTGCCGGCACCATAGAAACAAACACTTAGGCTGCTCTTCGGAGTGGCCTTTGTGCTTATGTGGTAAGCGTGTATTGGCTGTGTAATGATTTACTTTCAATGCAGGTTGGATGTTGCCGTAGCAGCAGCGCCGACTTGCACCACCAACTGACCACCGGCAACGCCGGCCAGCGAGCGCGCCCTCTGGCGCGGAAGCGACCCACACCACCCACGCGCAGCGCCTGAATAACCAAACGCAGCGACTGCGTCGCCGACATAGCTTTTGTCCGGGCCGGGGCGCAAGACATAACCGACCATTACCCGAACCCGCAGGGCGCGCAGCGGTAGGCTGGGGAGGGAGCGAAGCGGAAGGGGCCACGGCCTACTTTGGGTAATGCGCGGTTATGTTCAATCGCTTGCGATTTACCCCTGCCCGGCTGGGTGCAGTTGAGCAGCGCGAACTGACTTGCCTTTTACGCCCCACACACGCCGGCATAGTAGCCGTCCGCTTCACCGCAGGTAAGCGGCGGCGGGCCACGGAGTGCAGGAGGTCGAGCGGCACCCCAGCGTAGCCGCTGGAGCCGTGAGCGGCTTTATGCTGACGGCGCGGGCGGCGGGGAGTAGCAACAATGTAGGGCCAGGGTAAAAGTCGGCGCTGGCGGGATGGCGATTACCGAAGGCACGAAGCCGTGACGCGGCTTTATCGCATGACGGCGTGGTTAAGGATGCGATGCGGTAGCGATGGCGCGGGGCTTGCGGGTTCTTTGCAAGCGCCGTGACTGAGCGGGCAACGGATGCGTCCCACCTGATCTCCTTGGCCTGTCGCCAGCGCCGACTTTTGCCAAGGATCGACCACCGGCAGTATTGACGGATCAGAGCATCCGGATCAGACTACTCCGTCTGTGATCCGCTTCACAAACACACGCCCACCATCCATACTTCCGGCAAGCCCTTTGGATTTCCCCTTCCTTCGTCCGATGACCATAATTCAGCACGTCGAAAATGTCCTTGATAAGGACAGCCCGTTTAGGAACCGCTCCTACTATGTGACATTCATGGGGAACTTCGAGGTTCTTGAGGCTCATGTTGCCGACTTGGGGGGAATGGCTTACGTCTATGAGCATGGGGGCGCAAACGATCTGGCTATAAGACCTGATGCAATCGTCACTCTCCCATCGGAAGTTTCGTTTTGTCTTAGTGATAGTGAGACGTTGAGCCGCGAGGGGCGCACCTGTGTGGTTCTCCAGTCATGTTGGATTTCGAACCCGTAACAGAGAGAGGCGCGGCTATCGGCGGAGTTCTCTGTTTGTGAACCGCTTCACAAACACCCACCAGCCTACTGCCAGCCTCCGGCGAACTGGGTTTTTAGATTTCTTGCTGGGGGAGGGGGAGGCCAAAAGGCTTTCGCGCAGTGGGTGGAAAACATGGTCGAACAAGCGGACCATCGCACCCAAAAACAAATATGACAGAGGCATAGTTCGAGGCGCGGTAGGTATGTCGCAGAATAGAGCCTGCCGTGTATTACTTTCGGTCAATTGCCTTGTTTGTCGAACGGGTATCTAATCCGTACCGTGCTGCATTTTTCCCGTGCAGAGAAACTCCAATCATCAGCGGAGTGCGCTTCATCCAATGAGTTTCTATCCCTATCTGCCATATCCCCTGATTCCGTGTGACCACTGCGGGGGCTTGATGCGAACCGACAAGTACGCAGATACGGAACGACTCCAGCCTGACTTCTGGATCAGTCGCAATCAGGTCAGCACGATGCTGCTGACGATGTTCCAGCTCTGGCAGTGTCCGCATTGCAAGGAAGTTGTCTGGCTGGGCAACGCGAGGCCCAAGATGGAAGTCGAGGTATTTTCCGGGCACTACACTTTCAGGAATAGCGAGAAACCATACGAGTCGGTACTACATGAGCGCCTTGCCACCAGTCCCCTCGTCGAGCAGCTCCACGGTAGCGAGTTCATTCCTTCCGATGCGCTGCCACCAAAGCCGGTGATGATGACCAAGTTAAGGCTCGCCATCGCAGAACTCTGGCAGTTGATAGTCGCCCCTACGAAACGGCAGAAGGTAGAGCCACGCCAGTTCAACCGGTGCCTTGACTCACTGCTTGCGAACCTTGATTGTGATCATCCAACGCTGCGGATACTGAAGGCCGAAGGGTTCCGGCAGATGGGGCGCTATGAGACGACCACGGGTCTGCTGGATGGACTCAGGGGAGAGTGGGAACGCATTGCGGCGGAGATCGCCGGATTAGCTCAGCAGCAGCATAGGGGTGTGATGCGGTTGGCGTTATAGTTTTTCGTCGCCACCAGAGGGCAATGGTGGGACGGCGAAATCGTGGCCTGTCTTTTGTGATACCCGGGAAGGAGGGAGTATGAAAAAATGGCTGCTGGCCGCCTTCTGGATGTTCACCGTGTGGGCCTCGGTGAACTTGGGGTATGTCAGTTCCCCATCTGCTCCAGAAGCAAGCGACGCTGACGCTCCCGCTCGGCCAGTGCGCCGCCTACCCCGCCTACCATGTCCCCAAGACCCGAAGCATCCTCGATGCCTTGCTCCGGTAAAGGCGTAACGGGTGCATCTAAAAACGCTTGGCAGGGAAGCAAAATTACTTCCGCATACCAAGATGAGTTTATTGGCCTACAACACAGAGTAAGATTTCAAGAGTCTGTCTCACTCACGATCATGCCTGTATCGATCTATCTCGGCCCAGAGGTTGCCACGTTTCCCCCATGTGACGACCTTGGCGAAGTCGGCGCGATGATCTATGCGATTGACCAAGTGAGAGAGAAGTACAAGCTGCCGCCATATAAGTGGTCGCCAGCCGAATTGGTTGAACTGGGTGTTCCGCAGGACATTGCAGAATCTGTCTCGGCACAAGAACTGCCAAAGCTGTACGTCGAGAATATCTTTGTGACTTGGGACGACATTCGGCAACTGATTTGAAGGCTAACGTGCCTCATCGCGCCTTGGCGATTCGCTTTGCGGCGTTGCGCACACGAGCAAGCTCATCGGCGGAAAAATGGGCCACTTCACACAGCAGCGCAGCCAGTTCGTCGGATCGGCAATAGAAGAACTCAACAGGAACGTTGAGCGCTTGGGCCAATAGCTCCGCCGTCTCAAATGGTGGCAGATGGGCACCGGTCTCATACCGGCTGATTCTCGCGCTACTGCAACCTTCGTCGATGCCGATCATCACCCCAAGGCGATCTTGCGGGATGCCAGCTGCTTCTCTGGCCTCTCGTAGACGACGGCCGAAGAGTGTTTGAGGATGCTTGCGCATCCTGCGATATTCGTAGGTAGGTGTTGATTAGTCTCTACGTAATACGTAGGATGCTGAAATACGATGGGATGAAGTGGAGACAGCATGCAAAAAGTTCGAATACTTCTATGCGGCATTTTCATGCACAGCGTTGTCAGCCAAGCAAACGCTGCTTGTCCGATGGGAACGTACCAATGGCAAGACCAATGGGGCACGCCGATTTGCAAGCGCCTCGACGACGGCGGGACTGCCTCGATCCAAGGTACTACAAAAAACTGTCCAGTCGGATCGTACCCATGGCAGGACTCTTGGGGGAATGCAATTTGCAAAACATACGACGACAAAAAGGAATATCAAGACACGTCACAGGGGTGTCCGATAGGAACATATCAATGGCAGGATCAGTGGGGGAATTCGGTATGCAAGAGACTTTGATTCCAATAGCGCATGGAGACAATCATGACCAAAACTAAAATCTTGTCCAGACTGTTGATTGGCGCACTAGCTGTTTCTGCCTATGGATGCGGCATCATCGCACCAGCAAGAGAAACACTGTCATTACAAATTTCGACCGAGCCAGCGAGCGCAAGGTTATATGTAGACGGCAAGGACTTGGGATTAGCCCCAAAAACCATCCACTACGAGGCTGGAGCAATCGATGCTTTCAAAGCGGGACAAACTGTGCGCCTCAAGCCGGTTACAGCAATATGGGTATCTGGGGCAGAGGCGACAACCGGTGTAATCACAATGGATAATAGTAAAGGCATGTCAAAAGCCATCCTATTACGGCGACCAGCCTCATACCCGAATGCGCAATTGGACATTTCGCACGCGATGAATCTGGATGCTGCACAAAAAGCTGAAGGGCGGGCATTCAGCCAGGGCGTATCAAACATGGGGCAACGCCTCTTGCAAAACAATGGAAATTGGTAATCGATTCTGGGCAGTTTAACTTCGGAGCATGACATCTAGCGTAGCACGGAGAATATGGATGTTTCGACTCACTGCTACCACCCTCATTCTCCTGACCGCTCTTGTCGCCCATGCCAAGACGCCTAGCGAGGTATTCGAACAAGCCGCAAAGAGCACAGTTATCGTGCGCAACATCGATGGCGGAGGGAAATCCAAGGGAATGGGCAGCGGCGTCATTCTTCCCGACCGAGACGTCGTCACCAACTGCCACGTCGTCAAGGGCGCCAGCCAGCTCAAGGTGCGGATAGGAAAGAGTGAGTATCCGGCAACACTTCGCTATTCCGATTGGGATCGCGATGTCTGCTCTCTCGCTGTGCCGGGGATCAGCGCCCCCCCTGTTGCCGTCGGCAGCACCCGGCGTCTCAAGATCGGTGCGAGGGTCTATGCCATCGGCGCTCCCAGGGGGCTCGAACTCACACTCTCCGATGGCATCGTCTCCAGCCTGCGCGCTGTAGAGGGTGGCCAATATATCCAGACCACTGCCGCCATCTCGCCCGGCTCCAGCGGAGGCAGATTGTTCGACGAAAATGGCGCGCTGGTCGGGCTCACCACGTTTTATCTCGCCGATGGGCAAAACCTCAATTTTGCCGTCCCAGTCGAATGGGTGAAGGAGTTACCCAAGCGCAGCACCAAAGCGGCATCGGCTGGCCAATCCGAGGCACAGTGGCTGAACACGGCGATAGCCCTGCAATCCAGAAAGGACTGGCGCGCCCTGCTCGATCACAGCCGCCGTTGGACGCAGGCGCAGCCCAAGAGCTCAGCGGCGTGGTTCGGCCTCGGCATCACCTACAACACCTACAAGGAACTTGGCCAAACTGCCAAAGCCATCGACGCCTACCAGCAGGCGCTGCGCATCGATCCGGAAAATGCAATGGCGTGGTACAACATAGGCGTCGCCTACAAGGACCTTGGCCAAACTGCCAAAGCCATCGACGCCTACCAGCAGTCTCTGCGCATCGATCCGGAATATTCAGACGCATGGTCCAACCTAGGCGTCGCCTTCAGTGCTACTGACCAAACTGCCAAAGCCATCGAAGCGTTCCAGCAGGCGCTGCGCATCGATCCGGAAAATGCCCGGTATTGGTTCGGCCTCGGCCTCCTCTACGCCACATCAGGTCAGCGTGGCAAGGTGCTTGCGGCTTATAAGCGACTCAAGAGCCTTGACGCTGCACTTGCCGAACGACTTTTCAATTTAGCGGTAATGCCTTGACTGGCGCTAGTCACGACGTAGGTAAGACTATTGGAACACACCCCTACCGGCAAGAATCGCTAGTGCGCGGTTATGTCGGATTGCACTAGTCAATCCGTTTGGCATGATCATTTTGTACTCTCCGCAGACTGCCAGTACCGGGCACCGCCGCCAGCATTCGTCCAGTCACGGACTCGACGCCAGTTGAGACGGCGCAGCTCATCTGCCAGCATGGCGAGACTGGGTCTGTCACGGTAACGGCCTTTCAGCAGTGCCTGCAGCTCGGAGAGCCGCCAAGGGCGGTTTAACTGACGCGGAGGGAGCGAGGCCAGCAGCTGGTGCAGCTGGTCCCGCAGGGGAATGTGGACCGGCTGGTGGGGTTTGGCTGGGATGGTGGCACGGTGGAGCTCAAGGTCGCGGTTCAACTGGGCAATGTATCCACGCATCGTTCGTCCTTTATGACTGGTGGCTGGGGGTCAAACTCAAGTGCTAGCCACACCATTCACAGGATGAAGGGCATTTTCCGGAAAGTCCCATACGCGCGAGAACTCTATAGGAGGTTTACCCAAACAGCCCCAAATGGTGTGAATGGTGTGGCTACGCCCGCCTTCGGCTACCACAGTCATATAAAGCGTCCGCCCTGCAACTTGAACCCGGCATAGGCCCGCGTCTTGCCGATGTAGGCGTTCCCCGAGTAATTTCTCTCATCCAGCTTGCGCGAGAAAATCTTCTTCGACATCGGGTGGACGCCGTTCAACATGCAAAACGTCCGGTAGTTCTGATATGCCATCCCCTGGTCGATCTTCGCCGAGGGCTCAACTTCGCAGCACGTCTCCAACCACTCGCCGAGAATGTCAGTTTCCTTGCGGTATTCGGCGCTGGCGCGCTTCATTGCTGCTGATGGGTTGAGCCCGTCGCGCTGATAGTCGAGACAGCCTTCGACTGCCCACGCCAGAATCCCATCGGCCTCGCAAAGCAGCTTGTCGGTCAGTTGCGAGTCGCGTTCATCCACGGGGATGGTCTGGGTAAAAGGGATCAGCACCAGCCTGCGCCAGAGCCCGTCAGAGTCATCGGTGACGATTGGCTTGTGATTGCCGCGCACCCAAACGGTGGCGCTGGGATCGAACTCGAAATACTCGCCGTAAAGGTAGCGCGCCGCGATCCGGTCTCGCGATGCAAGTTGCTTCAGCTTTTGGTCGTCAAGTTTGTCGCCGGTCTTGGTTTCGTTGGCAACCGCGAAGCGTGCGCCGGCCATGCGTGCGATGTCGTTGGTGGTGCCTTCACCGTCACGTTTGACCATGAGCGTCGCTGCCGGCACAACAATCGCGTAATCGGCTAACACGGAACCCAGCACGTTGAAGAAAACCGACTTGCCGTTGGCGCCATTGCCGAAGGCAAAAAAGAACACCTCTTCGAGAAGCTGGCCGAGCAAAGAGTATCCGACCATGCGCTGAATTGCCGCGATTGTCTCCTTGTCGCCAGCGAAGATGCGATCAAGAAACTCCAGCCACAATGGACAGGTGGCAGACCGGTCATAATTCGCCCTCGTCAGCCGGGTTAGCTTCATCGCGGGATCATGTGCCAGCAGTGTGCCGGTGTGAAGATCGATAACGCCGTTTTGGGAGCCTAGTAACCAAGGGTCGCTGTCCAGCTCGTCTTGCTTGGCGGCAATCCCGGCTTCGGACTGCGCCAGCTTGAGCATGGCTTCGATGGCACTGAGTTGCTGACTGCGCATCAAATGTCGGTTCCAGTCCTTCCGCTTCGGGTCGCCGGTCTGCATGGATGCAATCCGCTTTGCCGCATGCTCGATGATCTTGCCGACCACGTGACGAGCCGCCTGCATTTCTTCGCCCTTTTCGCACCGCATCCAGCGCATACCGTCATATTGGTGCCATCTTTTGCGAGTGTGGTTGAACAGCACAGTGCCCGCCATTTGCTTGGCGAATAGCTGGGCATTCAGTAGGTCGCCGTCTCGGTCGGCATCTCTGGCATCAGTCCATCCGCTTTCGATGGCGAAATGGTGAAGGGTGCCGAAGCTGATACGTCCATCGGCCTTGTAGGAGTTCCAGACCTTCTCGAATTCGGCGGCATCCCACTTGTCGCCGGATTGGCTCCAGCTGCCAGCCAAGTTTTTCCCACATGCCCAGTCCAACGAGGCGACGGCAAAGACGCAGCGAATCCATCGATCACGCGTCCCGGCGTCACCGGGGTCGGGGTCAATGGCGGCGAGCATCCCCTCAACGCGCACGATGTTCTCCGGGGTTTCGGGCAATGGCGCTGAGAGTGCCAAGGTGAGGACAGGCTTTGCCACATTAACATTTGCCACCGGCTTGGTTTCCCCCCACTCCCGAATGTCAAACGGTTGTCCGCTGTCGGTTGTGGCAACGAGAATCAGGCTTTTTCGGTTTTGCCACTCGTCGGCAGGCGCTGACAAGTTGTACCAGAGTTGCTCCGGTGTGTAGGAGCGGGGATCGACGTAGCCATCGAGACGGGCCGCGAGATCGCGAGCGACTTGGGCATACTCGCCCCGATCCGTAATCATCTCCGACAGCAGTATCAGAATGCGCCAGCGCGGGAGTTCGTCGGTGTACGAGTGCGTCGGTAGGGCGATGTAATACAAACCCGCCAGTCGCTGTTTAAGGTCTGCAGCGCTGAATGCATACTCCGCACCGGTAACACCGCCTACGGTGGCGTCGGCATCAAGGACGGCGATATTGCTGCCCTGCCAGTTGGACGCATTGCGATGATCGCCGGCATACCCGGACAGGCTGTACCAGCCAAAGGGCGCTTTGTCGGCAGCGCGTGCGGATTTATCCGCGCTGCTATATTCAACTTCGGACATTCGCCCACGGCGGGGCGAGGCAATCTGGGCTTGGAGAAATGTCGCGAGAGTGGCTTCGCTGGCCTCGACTACGGTAGCAAGGTTCGACGAATCGCCACGGGACAGCGATAGCGAAGCATCTTTCAGCCACTGCATTGGATGCGGCGTAGCCAGCACCTGTTGGGGGGCGTTCATCAAAAGTCCTCCTTTCCGGATTCATCTGGGAGTGACGATAGCGGGACATTGTGCTCACGGTAGTCGCGCTCAAGTATGGCGATAACCTCAGCAGCGGGCAGTTGGCGTCCTTTCTTTGCCATCGCATAGAGACGTTGAAACATTCGCCCCTCAGGCGTAGCCGTATCAAATGCCGGCACGTTCAGCGTTTGGCCATTTGCCCTTTGAAATGATCGTAGCCGGACCCCCTGGAATCCACGTTCAACAATGGCAACCAAATTCTCGCTGAACTGGTCAGTGGCGGCTCTTGAAGGCCAGCTATCGGTGTTGTCCAGTTCGCCAAAGAAGAAGGTATTGCCGACTTCAGGATCGGATATGGCGACCATTGAGATAGTCATTTGGCACCCCCACACAGCAGCGCCGCCGTCGGTACAACAGGCCAGAGCAGTGAATTTCCCACCTTGATGGGGCGGATGCCGTAGCACTCGCCAGTCAGGCAGAAAGTTTTTCTGATCGTCTGCGGCGCTTTGCTAAATGCTCGCGCAAATTCATCCGTGCGGATGTGGTCGCGACCTGCGGCTATTGCCGCGAGGGCTTCGGGTATTTCGGTTTGCATCGCCATGATGATTTCCTTTTCGGAAGTGCCGCTGCGATGGAGTCGCAGTGATCAGCATGGCGAGGCTATCGAGCACTATGAGCGGTTCACATATTCATTCAGGATGTGCTGAGCCTCCTTGCGGGGCTTGGCAGTGGTCCACAAATTCCTTCGTGATTTTTTGCAATCCCTTCGGGCTTTTCCCGAAAATCATGTCGCTGATAAGAATCTGCAGCCGGGCATGAGCCGACGGGGAGGGGCTTTCGAGGAGGACCATCAAGGCATCGCAGCCACCAGCCAACTTTTCTAACTCGCGAATATTTCGCTCGTTCGCCCTATAGTTCCGCAGCGCACTTGTTCGATTAGTGACAATAGCCTTTCGCTGGGTCGTCTGCTTCAATTTTGTATGGACTTCAAGTGCATTGAACAGGCTTTGGGGACTACAGCCGAGGGACTTTGGGCGGCGAAAGTTGATTGGCTGGGATTTCGGGCCTTTCGGTGTAGGCGCCACTGGCAAATGTGTGCTTGCTTGCTCAACCAATTCGACTATTAGCGCATAGACCTTGGGTTGATGCTCTCGGAGTTGTTGGTAGTCAATCCCCTTTTTATTAAGTGCGGCATTTGCCTGTAGTTGGCTATTTGTCATCATTTCCGCGAACCGTATGCGCTACATGCTGACTTCAGTTGCCACGCTCACCCGAGCAAAGTCATGCGACTTGTGGCTCGATGCGCAGCACGGCATGGCAGCCCACGGCTTGCGCGAAGCGTTCCACGGTGCGCATCGACGGCGGGCGCTTGCCGCTTTCCAGTCGTGCGACAACGCTTTGCGAAGTGCCCATGCGTTGCGCGACTTCGCTTTGCGACAGGCCGGCACGGGCGCGGGCGGCAATCAGTTCGTGGGCGATGGCGAATTCCCCGGCTTGGGCGCCGAAGGCGGCGCGGGTGTCGGGGTCGGCCAGCATGTCGCGTTTCAGGTCTTTCAGTGATTTCATTTCTCAGCCTCCAGTCTTTTGCGGGCAGTCTCGATGGCGGCGCGCGGGGTGGTCTGCGTCTTTTTGACAAAGGCATGCAGCACCAGCAGCGTGCGACCCTGAACGGCGGCATACACGGCGCGGGCGATACCGTCTCTGCCCTTCATGCGCATTTCCCACAGCTTGCCTTCCAGTGGCCGAACATGGGGCATGCCCACCTTCATCGGCCCGAATGCTTCCAGCAGGTCGGATATGTGCAGGAAGCGGGCGCGCATGTCAGCAGGCAAGGCGAGCAGTTCAGGTTCCGCCAGACCGTGAATCTTTACCGTCCATTCGTTCATAGTATAGCCTTTTTGCTATGTGATGCGACCGCCGTCAATTTGGGCTGGGCCTGCTCGAACTCGATATCGGCCTGCTCCAGCGTCCAGGCTTCGATGCGGGCATGCCACATGCGCAGCAGATCAAGCGGGCGAACCTTGTAGTGCTTTTCTGCCGTCGCGCTCGGCTTGTGGCCCATGATCTGCGCCACCACGCCGGCAGGGCATTCGACCCATTCGGTAAGGGTGCCGAAAGAACGGCGCAGACCGTGCAGGGTCAGTGCAGGAATGCCGGCAGCCGTCAGTGCCTTGTTGTGGTTGATGCGAGGCTCCTGAAGCCTGCCGGACTTGGCCGTCGGGCTGCTGAAAACCCATTCGGGCGGTTTCCAGTTCTTGAGATCGTTCTCGATCTTCTTGCCGTCCAGTATGCGGTAGCGGGGCGGTGGCGCGTCGTTCTGCTGCTTCAATGCAGCCAGCAGCGAGGCGAGGTAGGGTGTCAGCGGTATGGTGCGCTCGCCTTCCACTTTGTCCCGGATGGTCATGCTCTGCCACTTGAAGTCCACGTCCTTCCAGCGCAGTCGGGCCATTTCATCGCGCCGGGCGCCGGTCAGCAGCAGGGCTTGCAGGTACACGGCAATAACCGGGTTGCCAATCTTGCGCACTTCCCGAAACCAGTTCGACAGTTGCTCACGCTGCAAACAATCCGTCTTGGCCTTCGCCTTGGGCAGGACATCGCGGGCCATGCGGCGGCTACAGGCATCGTCATGCGCCAGTGCCTTGTACTCGGGGCGGTCGGCGCACCACGCGACGAAGGCACGCAAGGCGCGATAGGTCTGCGCGGCTTGAGTAGGGGTTTTGGCTGCCAGCGGTTCCAGCCAGTCGCGCACGGCCTGTGCATCGAGGGAGGACAGGCGCAGCGAAAGCAGGGGGTGCAGCGGGCCGGGTTGGGTGGTCTTCGGTTCGCCTTTGCGGCGCCCGCGTGTCCGCTTGTCTCCACCCGGCTTAGTCATGTACTCGTGATTTTTCAGATGGCGCTCGCCCCACTTCGGTTTGCGGGCATCGATGTACACCTGCCACGCTTCGCCTACGGTCAGGTCTTTGCGCTGTTCTGCTTGATTGGCGGCGTCGGCTGCGGCGGCGCGTTCCCGGCGTAACTGGCGCGGGTCAATGTCCTGGTCCGTCAGGGTCTTGAGGCGCGTAGCTTCGTCTTGAGCTTGCCCGACAGACCAAGTCCGCGTGTCACCAATTGTCATTCGCAACGAACTGCCTCGCATCCAAGTCTGGAAGATGAAGGACTTTGCGCCGGCAGCGGTCACTCGCAGCCCAAGGCCGGGCGTTTTACCGTCCCAGTAGATGCTCTGCGCCTTGCCGGGTTCGCAATCGAGCTTGGTTATGCGGCCTGCCGTGAAGTTGCCCCACTTGCTCATCGTTGCCCCTCTCAAAATTCATTACATGGGAGGCCGTGTATTGGCCATGTAATGATTTTAGCGCAACATTGGGGAATATCAAGGAACCCGTCATTCTGCGCAAATGTGCCTGCAACCCAGTACTGGCAAGGTTTATAGCGCAATTACGGAATGCCAATCAACATACAGGAATTCATACTTTCACCGCCTTGTAAGCGGTAGGTCACCAGTTCGATTCCGGTTGCCGGCACCAGGACAAAACGGCTCTCGGCAACGAGGGCCGTTTTCACTGGCGTTTTCGGAAAAAAATAAGGACCGGAGGTGAGTCCGGTCCCGATTAAATGGTGGAGGC